>JAMOPD010000136.1 GCA_027064745.1 Thermococcaceae archaeon | reverse complement strand
TCTCCCTTCTGGATAAACGACAAATCCAACAATGGTCTCAGCCCCTATTTCGTACATGAACTCCCAAAGTTCAGGAATTTGATCAATGTTATATTTTGTTATTGTACTCCTGACGTGTATCTTAAAACCGGCATCAATTAAATTATATATTCCACGGAGAGCTGATTCTAATGTCCCATTTGGTATTAATTTTTGGTATGTTTCTGGATCAAGGGTATCGATACTAATTTGAATTCTTCTTGCTCCACTTGTATAAAGACGCTCTGCAAATTTCTTTGTTATCCCTACAGCTTTTGTTCCAAAGATAACATGCTGGTACCCTATATCAAAAGCGTGGCGAATAACCTTAAATATATTGGGATATGCCGTTATCTCTCCTCCTGATATTCCCAAGATTTTTGCTCCAAGTGCTCTTGCCTCTTCCAAAAGTTTCAGTGCATCATCAGTTGTCATAATTACTTCATCATCAGGTTTAAACTTTGCTTCCAATGCCATATTACAATAAGTACATTCTAATGGGCATCTTTCTGTGAGTATTAACCAAAGCGCTGAAAGTTGTGAGAATTTAGTTGGAAATCTTGATATGGCCTTTCTTTCGTTGAGTATCTCTTCTTTACATTTCATAAACTTTTTTGATTTCGTAATGTTTCCTAATTCTCTTTTAGATACGACAATTACATTGCTCTTATGCATAAAACTTATGAAGTTCTGAACATCATGTTTAACTTGCTCCCTTGGGACTTCGTATTTCTGAGATATAACATTTATGATGTCCTCCAGAGAATTTTCTCCGGTACATAGACGTAGAATATCAAATTGAGTATAAGTGATAAACATGAATTTGTTTTCCCTTGCTTTATTTATTATGGCTCCGGCATTGGTTTCAATAAGATCAACATCCGGCCTAAGTATTGGATATTTCATTATATCACCCCCTAATAAAAAATAAAAAAGACAAGGTCAGAATGGAAGTGGGATGTTTATCAAACATAAAGCACACCATTTGTCATATGGCTCAATTATACCCCCTCCAACTTTAAGGCTCATATCATATACCGGCTTTATTTGCTCCATTCACACCACCTCCATACATTTTTTCGTTTCATTATGTAGATCTGGAAATTATAAATTTTTTCTATACAAATTTTGTGTACTAATAGCCATAGTATGCAAAAAATGAAGAGAACAAAAGGATACATGAACACATCAATAATGCTTCAACTTGAATTGAAGCTGTCGCTCAGTATAAATAGGATAAGGCATAGAGATTATAATAGGTGATGAGTTATGAAGAAAAAACTTATTAGTGGTTTTGGGATTATCATAGTAGTCCTGGCACTTTTTCTCTTCCAGGGAGAACAGGCAGCTCCTAAGGGAGAAACAGTTGTTCTCTATGATTCAGCAAAAGTGGGAGTGATTGAGAAAAATATTACAATTGAGCTGAAGAAGGGAATAAACGAAGTTCCAATTGAGGAGATAAGGAGACTCAACATAGAGGAGGTAACGCTAACACCTTTGAGTAGTGATGTTTATGTTCTCGGAATTGTGAGCCAGCTGATGCCTGAAAAAGGCGTTTATGAGGCCAACATAGGAAAAGAAGTGACTGTAAAACTCCGTAGTGGCGAAGAGATATCAGGGAAACTTTTAGGATTGAAAGATGAAAATGTGGTTATAGAAGGAGAAGGGTTTTACGTCATAAATCCAGAGGAAATCTTGTATTTGAAGGTTTCAGGTCTAGATAACAGCAGATCCCAAGCCTACGCAATAATTCAGGCAGAAAAAGAGGGAAAATACCCATTCAATCTGATTTACCGAGTGAAGGGGATTGGATGGAGCTCAAGATACAAGCTCTACATCGGTGACAAAGCAAAGCTCCTTGGTTATGTTGTTATAGACAACCCTACAAAAGAGAAATTTGAAAATGCTGAAATAGCTCTTGTATCAGGAGAGGTTAGCTTCTACATGCAACCCAGAACTGTTTATACGCTGGCAACGGAGAAGTCAGGTGCAGTTCCATCAATAGAACCCGAAAAGCTGGAGGCGTTTTACATATACAAACTCGGCACCGCATCTGTAAATCCTTTCGAGAAGAAAATGATACCTTACATATATCAAGAGGCTCCATTCCAACGCGAGTATCTCTATGAAAGCTACCCCTATGGAAGGAGTAATGCAGTTTATGAGTCAATATCCTTTAAGACAGAGAAGGTTCTTCCAGCAGGAATTGTTGAAATCTACAAGGACATGAATGGAAGCAACGTTCTTATTGGAGAAAGGACAATTCAACACACTCCCAAAGGGGATGTTTTAAGGATAGGAATTGGAAGAGACATCGACCTAAAGGGAACAACTCAAATACTTGAAGAAAAGCATAGCGACCACTACTCCTATTACAAGGTTAAAGTTACAATTGAAAACTTCGGAAAAGAAACAAAAACAGTGATAGTGAGGCACTATAAGCGTGGAGTACTGAAAACCTCCTCAATAAAACCCCTTGATGAAACAGCCAATTATGTTGAGTTTAAAATAACTGTAAGCTCAGGAGAAAAGAAGGAAATAGTATTTGAGTATGAGATGAACTATTAAGCCTTTCGGAGGGCAATCTCAAAGTTTCTTTCTCCTTTCATTATTTGAAGGATGAGCGTCTTATCGTAATCCAGAAATCTGGTCCCCTTTAAGGTGTAGCCTTCTTCTTGGAGATGCTCAAGGAGTTTCAGTCCGAGATCCTCAAACATTTCAGCCGCCATAGTTGCAAAGCTTGGCTCTTCTATACCAAGCTCCTCATGATACCGTCTTGCCAATTCAAAAACATCCATAACATCACCTCATCTGTGAATACGGTATTCTAAATTAAAAATTACCGCTATGGAT
>JAMOPD010000135.1 GCA_027064745.1 Thermococcaceae archaeon | reverse complement strand
ATCATACAGAAGGCTTGCCTTGACGGCTTTCACATCCATCACCGTTAAGAAGTGTGCACTAACGTTTAAATGCTTGCCGATTGAGAATTCAAGAATTACGCGATTATGTAATTGTGCAATTATGGAAAAGGGAAAGGCTCAGTAGGGGAACTCGACGCCCATATCCTTCGCGACCCTGCGGAGGTTCTCTATCCTCTGCTCGGTCGGAGGGTGGGTGGCGAAGAGCTTTGAGACGCGGTCGCCCTCGAAGTGGTTCACTATGAAGAGGTGCGCCAGTCCGGGGTTGCCGAGGGGCTTTTTCTTCTTGGCCTCAGCTTCTTTTTGAAGCTTTTTAACCGCCTCATCAAGCTTGAGCAGTGCACTCGCGAGGGCCCAGGGTTTTCCGCTGAGTCTGGCGCCGCCTTCGTCGGCCGCGAACTCCCTCCGTCTGCTTATAGCCGAGCGGATTATTATGGCCGCTATAGGGGCTGTTATGGCGATGAGGATGGCGTAGATGAAGCGGTCGAGGCTGAGGTCGCCGAAGATGGCCTTGAAGAAGGCCAGGTACTTGGTTACGTAGGCTATGTAAACCACCGCTCCGGCCAAAGCGCCGGCTATCGTGCCGACCAGTATGTCGTGGTTCCTTACGTGGGTCAGCTCGTGACCCAGGACACCCTCAAGCTCGTCCCTGTCCAGGAGTTCGAGAATGCCAGTCGTTACCGTTACTAGGGCGTGCTTGGCGTTTCTGCCCGTGGCGAAGGCGTTCGGCGTTGGGTCGTCGATTATCGCTATCTTCGGCATCGGGAGGCCGGCCCTTTTGCTGAGCTTCTCGACTATCTCGTAAAGCTCCGGCGCCTCGTCCCTGTTCACTATCCTGGCCTTCATCATCTTGATTACGAGCTGGTCGCTGTACCAGAAGGAGAGGAAGCTCATTCCGACGGCGAACCAGAACATGTATGTCATCCACCTGGCGCCGCCGAGGAGGTAGCCCATGGCCATCAGAACTCCGGTCAGGAGTCCCATCATAAAGGCAGTTCTCAGAAACAGCACCAACTTCACTTAAATTCACCTTCTGCTTTGTACTTCAGCGGGTCCCTTTAGAAACCTTTCGGTCGCTTCAAACGAACCATAAATTGAGGGAAAAAGAACCTCAGAAGTAAATTCCCATCTCCTCGGCTAGAGTTCAGTTGTAACTGCAACAACAGCGTGCTTCGCACCTCTTCCTTCGGCATCGAGAGATGGCTCTCTCTGTCTAGCTGCCTTTTGATTGGTTGTCTTCCTTTCATTGGCTTCTTTTTTTGTAGAGCCAATACGTATCACAATTCCCGATCTTTGTCTTCAACTATAACTTCAGCCGTCTGCTCTTAGCCAATTGTCGTATCCCGAAGGATCCGGCAAAAAAATTAAACTAATGGTTTCAAACTATAATTTTACGAAAATGTTAAATCCAACTGATTAATAGTATTTTTTGCCGAGTATATATGATAAGGCAAATGACTAAGGGTGGACGTGCAATGGAGGTTCTCGAGTTGAAGGCTATTATTCCCCCGGTAACGCCGAGCTCGGGAGGTTCCGGCAACCACTGCTGCTGCAATGTTAGCACGACTTGATTGCAGCCTCTATTTGTTTTTAATTTTTACATGTACTACACTGGGGGGATCTATATGAAGTTGGGGATCCACATTGTGTCATATCCGGTTGGTAACGATAAATACGTAGCGTTCGATCCATTAAGCAAAGCAATTATTATATTAAACAAAAATGAGAAAGAGATTCTCGAAAAATTTCAGAATAATGAGAAATGTCTGCTATCTGAATATGAGAAACAGGTTATTAAAGACATAGAAGAAGTAGTACGTAAGAAGCGTGAGGAGACTACTAAGGCTCTATCATTTGAGCCACCGAATCCAATTATGATGGTTCTGATGGTATCTCAAACCTGTAATCTAGCATGTAAGTATTGCTATGCCCACAGTGGTACCTACAATACTCCTGGTCTCATGAAGTTTGAAATTGGAAAAATGGCATTGGATGTTGCTGATGAATTAGGGATAACTAATATTCAGTTTTATGGGGGAGAACCTTTAATGAATTTCAGATTGATAGAAAAATTGATTGAATATGCAGATAATGCGGGATATACATTCAAATATGGGATAATTACCAATGGGACCTTAATAACCGAAGAAATCGCCGAGTTTTTTAAACAGCATGAGTTTGACGTTACTATAAGCATTGATGGGCCTAAGGAGATTAATGATATTAATCGTGTTTATCCTGATGATACTGGCACACATGATGATATAATTCGTGCTATTGATCTTTTAAATGAGAGGGAAGTTCCTCTAGCACTTGAAATTACTTATGCTAGGAATTATGTTAAAATACACTCAATATCAGAGATACTAGATTATCTTAGCAGATTCTCTAAGACTTTCATAGTAGGTTATGTATTCCCCACTGTAGATGGAAAGAAACAAGAATATGAACCAACAGAGCAGGAAGTTGCAGATATGATGGTGGAGCTTGTAGACTATTTGTTTTCAAAGTGGGAACAGGGTATCCCTATAAAAGAAATGGGAACCTGCATGATTCTTCGGGAGCTTCTTAGTCCCACATATTACATAAAAAAATGCATATGTCCTGAGCTCCCCGCAAGACTTACTGTGTTTTATGATGGAAAAGTGTATCCCTGCCATCAAGTGTACTTAGACCACCGATTCTATTTGGGAGAGATTGTAGATAAAGATTTTTCCAAAATGCTGGAAGATAGATTTGAACGTGTGATAGGGAATTTCTCGATATCAAAACTATCTCTAAATCCTGGAGATAAGTGGATGGCTAGTGTTTGTAGTTTCTGTAAAGCTCATTTGGATGAAATTGGAGGCAAATACTATCTAAGA
>JAMOPD010000134.1 GCA_027064745.1 Thermococcaceae archaeon | reverse complement strand
TTGGCCTGTTCCTGAGGGCTAAGACTATTAGAGAGCTCACCAAACTTGTGAGAGCAATTATTAACTCAATCATCTCCATTCATATCCCTCCAGCTTCTCAAGGATAAGCCTAATTTCCTTTATTTCATTCTTCAATTCAACCAGGATTTCCCTCCCAAGGTCTGTTAAGCGGTAGTATTTCCTCGGTCTTCCACCTACTTCCGCCCAAAAATCCTCAACGAGCTTATATTTTTTTAGGCTTTTAAGCAAATCATACAAGGTTCCTTCACTGGGAACAAGTCTCCCATCACTGAGAGCATTAAGCTCCCTCCTAATAGCATAACCATGAAGCTCTCCTTTCTTTTTTAAAAGAGAAAGAACCAGATAAGAATAGAATCCAGAGCGAAGATCCTTTTTAAGTTTCTTCGTTGCCTTTTTCTTAGCATCACCAAACAACTTTGCTTCCTCCGCGTTATTCTTGGCAGGCTTGAGTAGTGTAGCTGCCAGGCTTTATTCTCAGTATTACCAAACAACCTTTGCCTCCTCCACCTCATTCTTAGCTTTCTTTACAAGTGTAAAGAGTACAACTGCTGAGGTTAAACCTGTTATTATGTAGATTGTAGCTAAAAGACCTGTGGAGGGATGGATGTTCCAATAAGCTGTGAGGCTGTCTATAATCCAGTGTATCAATGTCATCACTCCAAACGCCCTCATCCCCCAACCTTCTTTATAGGCATATGCAAAAAGCAGAGTTGTGGATGCATGGAAAAATAGCACAATAAACCTCTCAAGAAATGATATTGGAGACGCTGATCCACCAAAAACAGCTACCATTCCAACAGCAAGCAATCCCTCAGCAAATCCAAATCCTGCACCAATATACAAAGCCTCTTTTAAGTTCTTATTCCTTGAGAAATAGTATTTAAGAGATTCCTGCACGACAGCAGCTATCAATCCAACCCATAATACAAGAAAAGCCAAGCTCTTAGTCCCTATAACCCGTGGAATACTTTGGATTGGAGTTTGTACACCAAGAGCGATGAGCAAAATTATCATCCCTAATATAAGCTCAGCAAACTTGACTTTTCTGAAATATGCCCCCAACAAAATGAGAGCCAATAATGCGCCAAAAAATGGGTATAGTGATTGGAAGGATAAACCAAATGATAGATTCATGTGGAAGCCCGTTATCATGCCATTCTCAACCGTTACAGTAACTTCTATGTCTTTCTTTTCACAAAGTAGTTTGTAGTAGTAGACTGTACCAACCCTTTTTTCAAAAGAGTATCCCTGAATTTGTCCGTTATATCGTATTATCATGTTTCTAGTTTTTTCAAAAAGAGCCTGTGTAAATACCCTTTTCATAAGGGGACTGAAGTATCTCTCAGCGAGGGAATAATTACCCGTAACAATAGCTTCCATCATAGCTTCCTGCGGTGTTAAATTAGACTCCCGATGAGTTTGAGAAACCTTTACAATCCATAAACCGGCTATTTTTTGATTTTCAATTACGAGTTTAAAAAGCACAGAAGCCTTCTCAAAATTTATTTTAACGTATTCCACATTACCTTCAGAACCAGAATAAGTGGCATTAGCAAATGCCCCATATTTTCCAATTAGAGCCTTTCTAAGCTCAACAAATTTGGGTTCTGGAAATGCAGATTGCATCTGGGATGTTAAATACGGCTGAAGATACGAGTATTCACCTGTTTCCATTGATTTTATAAAAGCACTGGAAGCTGTGGTTTGGGCACATATGAGAGGGAAAGTTAAAACTAATAAAGCTGTAAATAAAAACAGAGCATATTTCATGAGCTATACCTCCAAAGTCGGGTCATTCAGGTTCCACAACTACAGCAGTTCCAAAGGCATAAACCTCTGCCATTCTCTGTCCAACATTAGAGGTCATAAACCTCATCCCAATAACAGCATTCGCACCAAGTTCCTTAGCATGCTGTTTCATCCTCTGAAGGGCTATCTCCCTGGCCTCTGCCATCATCTGGGTATATTCCTTAACTTCTCCTCCTACAAGATTTCTAAATCCTGCCATAATGTCCCTCCCAAGGTGAGTTGCCCTTACAACTCCTCCTCTGGCGATTCCTCTTATCTCAACCACCCTATATCCCGGTATGTTTTCGGTTGTAACAACTATAATATCCTCCATCTCAATCACCTCAATACATCGGACTTCGAGGTATTATTAATGTCCGAAGTATTTAAAGTTTTCTAGGGATTTATGCATGCTGTCAGGATAACCCGTGATCTGATGATAAACCCGGTATAACTGTTAAGCGAGCTATTCAACTTATCCTGACAGTATTGATTTATGCATACTGTTAGATAACTGTGAGAGCGCCTGGCGAGCTGTCTAACTCCTGACAGTATCTATCAGAGAAGGACAAAGTTCTTAACTTTAACACCTATTCTTTTGGGAATATTCTCAAGTGCAAAAGGGAGTTCGTTTAAAAATCTCTCAGCTACTATTGTATGCCCTTCAATCTCAATTTTAAGCCTTATCCTCCCCGGAAGGAGTTCATAACCCGTGATTTCTGCATCATCGCCCTCTGTGATATAAACACTCTCCGGTCTGAAGAATATCCTTACTTTTCCTGTTTTCCCTGTTCTGAAGCACAGACTTCCAAGGCAGGCCCTTTCTCCATCCGACTGGAGCTCCAAAATGTTGGATAAGCCTAGAAATCTTGCAACAAACTCCGTCCTTGGATTGTAGTAAAGCTCAAGTGGCTTTCCCACCTGCTCAACCGTTCCGACGTTCATCACCGCTATCCTGTCGCTTATGGCCATTGCCTCCTCCTGATCATGGGTGACGTAAATCGTTGTTATCCCGAGCTCCCTCTGAATCCTCCTTATTTCCCCCCTCAACCTTTCCCTGATTTTGGCGTCTAGGTTGCTTAAAGGC
>JAMOPD010000133.1 GCA_027064745.1 Thermococcaceae archaeon | reverse complement strand
CAACTCTAATGCAACCAATATCGTTTATAGTAGGCCTTCAGTTAAGACAAATTTTATGCCACAGAATGAGATTCATAATGAAAAAACATGTGCAAATTTTGACCCAGATATTGCTCTCAAAGAGATAAACGCTACACTTCAGAGAATTACGTTAGAGATCAACCAGAAGGAAAGTCAACTGTACAGGCTTTCTGAGGAAGTAGAGATTACAAGAGATCCTCGGCTATTGGAGAGAGTAGTTAAGCTGTATAGGGAAGTTGAAGTATTGAAAAGCAAAAGGGCATTCTATCAAAGAAAAGGACAAAGCATACGGTTATACAAGCAGTATCTAAAAGGAGAATATGAGAGATTGACAACCAAAGAGCTGGAAGAATACAAAAATAAGATACCCAACTCAAAAGACATAAAAACTCCCGAAGACGCTATAACAAAACTTTCTATTGCAGGGGAGATGACATTCGACAAAATTATATCAATTGACAACAAGATACATGAAATACTTGAAAATACGACCAATTCAAAAAATGTAACGAAGGATGTAATCATCAAGATTTTTTCGTTAATGGATAATCAATCAGTATTATGGGATAAACTTAGAGAATATGCCTCATTAAGAGACGAATTGCAAACTAAATTTTTGCTGTCAAAAAGCAACAGCTTAGTTATTAGCAGTATTAGCGATCATAATTGCCAGTTAAAGAGCAATGGAAAGATAAACTGTAGAGAAATTCAAAAAGGCTACAATGAGGACTTTGAATGTTGTTTAAGCTTTTATAGGGTCCTATCTCCACTTAAAAGCTACCAAACCTATACCTTCGTTGGCCTTAGACCAGTGGCTGTGTGGGTTGGGATGTACAGTTCAGATTTTCCCAATGTAAACTATCATCTCGGAGATTGGTGTACCTATACATTTCCTTCAGATAACAAAGAATCAACTATAAGAAACATATACTGGGAAACTGCCCAAGAGATAGGCAGAAAGTGGGGGCTTAATGTGAAATCTATCCAAATAAAGTTTTTTTACTCTGCTAGAGTGTATCGCCAAGAAACAAGAAAATACGAGAGAACAAACCTTATATTCGAGTACAATTGTTATTTCAGTGGAGGCAGTGTAAGATGCTTGCCTTCACCGTCTTATGGAAAGTATCTGTTTACAGATCCCCAGAACCCTCCATACAGATACACCACCAAAATAGTTACGAACCCTTACTGGCTGGTATGTAGATCAGGAGGAAACTGCAATGGGTATGGTTGCCAATATGCAAAATGGGCAAACGCACACTGTGGCGGTTGTTTTGCACCGGATAAATCTGCCAGTCAGTACTTTGCAAAATCCTAAGGGGGGATACAAGTGAACCGGCGAGTTTCTCTTTTTCTTTCCTTCATGATTTTAGCTCTCGTGTATTCAGGTAGCGCACTCACCCAAAACTGGACATTCAAGGACGCTGTGGTTTCAAATGAAGGAACATATACCCTAACAGAGAACGGCACCCTAGCAAAGCTGGCGGAGCGGGAAAGAACCCTCTGGGAGATCAAAATTCCACCTGAACTTCACGTTCACCTAGCATCCGCCCCCGAAGGTGTTCTCCTTGTTGGTGGAGTTTTAGCTAAACTCGACGGGAACGGAAATCTCCTCTGGGCAAAAAGCATGAGTGTTGATAACGCCGTAGCTTTGCCGGATGGAAGTGTTATCTTTGTGAGTGACAATACACTAGGACTCCTAAATTCTGATGGAACTACTGTCTGGGCTCGTCAACTTGTCCTAAATGGAACTAATGAATCCCTTCCAGAAGTTGGCATACACCTCAAAACAGTGACTCCACTTCACGACACTCTCCTCGTAACCGGAATCGCTGATCTTCCTGGAGACCCAAAGTCACATCTCTTTCTCGGAGCGTTTTCCTTGAACGGGACTCTCCTCTGGGCCAAAGTTCTCAACACGGACTATTACGATAGACCTGATAAGACGTCACCATTTGGAGACTACGTAGTAATTACCGGTGTCTATGGTGGCGGAAGCGATGCGCCATGGATAGCTGATTACTTTGCACTGAAAATCTCTTCAGACGGCGAAATTGAGTGGTTCAACTCCTACATCTGTCCCCGCCGGGAAGACTGGGACGACTTTTGGAGCATGAAAGTACTGGGCTTATCTTGCAACAAAAAGATTTGCGTTCTTGGAACCACCACCGGAACTTTTGTCCTTGATACTAATGAAACTTCCCCTATATACCTCAACGTTTCGGGGAAGGTTACAGGAATCGTTAATGACTCCGCACTCATACTCTCGAACGGGACACTACTCACAATCCCTCTCAACCAAAGTGAAGGAACAGAAAAGTGCTACACAGTAGGAATCCCTTTTAGAGAAATACCTGTCAAAGTGGAAATCCACCCCACAAAGTTCAGTGCTCCCGACGCTCCCCTGCAAGTGCTGACACTACAGAGAACAAACCGTCAGCCCAAAATACATTCCGAAAAACAGCGGGACGGCCAGGAATACTTCAGTGTCGTTCTTTTAATCGCCATACTAATTGGAACCGCTCTGATGTTGGCTAAACGCGAGCCGTGACGCTCCGGGGAACTGTGAACAGGTCATTCGAAACCCTCTTTAACCCCCTCCTCCAACTTTTCTCGGTGGTGGTATGAGGGCATTCATAGCCATAGATGTTAGTGACGAAATTCGCGACAGCCTCCTGAAGGCCCAGGAGAGAATAGGGACAAAATCCGCCAAGATAAAGTTCGTGGAGCGCGAGAACTTCCACGTCACGCTCAAGTTCCTCGGGGAAATCGACGAGACAACTGCGGAAGAGGTCAAAAAAGCCTTGGCAGAGATAGCGAGGAAGCACAAGAAACACCGCGTCAGGGTGAAGGGGATAGGCGTCTTCCCCAACCCGAACTACGTGAGGGTGATAT
>JAMOPD010000132.1 GCA_027064745.1 Thermococcaceae archaeon | reverse complement strand
AGGCCTGGGCCATTCCAACACTCACGGCACCCACAAAGATACGACCGGTCTGCAGGACAGAGAGGTGCTGGGCAAATCCCTTGCCCGGCTCACCTAAAAGATTCTCTTTAGGAATACGGCAATTTTCAAAGACAAGTTCATTTGTAGGAAAACGATGCCAGCCAGCTTTGTCGTATTTCTGGCCTATGGAAAAACCTGGGGTGTCCCTGGGAACAATGAAGGTATTTATCATATTTTTTCCGTTTTTGTCGGTGCCGCTTACAGCGGTGATGATCACAAGCGAACAGTTATCGTAACCCATCATAGAAATAAACTGCTTTGTACCGTTGATTACCCACTCATCACCGTCAAGCACCGCTGTCGTTCGGGTAGCGCCGGCATCAGAGCCTGCATTGGGTTCGGTAAGACCAAAGGCCCCGAGCTCTTTCCCTTGAACTAAAGGAACCAGCCATCTTTTCTTCTGCTCCTCGGTACCAAACTGAAGCAACTCCTCACACACAATGGAATTGACATCTAACAGTGCGCCAAGCGCTGAATCTGCACGGGATATCTCTTCGGTGCAAAGCATCATTGAGACCCAGTCACCACCGCTTCCACCATACTCCTCAGGAAATGGAATTCCCATCATGCCCAATTCACCCATCTGGGCTATAATATCGTACGGATGTTCACCGGTCTTCTCTATTTCTTCAACCCGAGGCACAATGACTTCATTCGCAAATCTGCGGCTCATGTCTCTGATCATCTTCTGCTCGTCTGTTAACTGAAAATCCACCTTTTACCTCCCTTATTAGCTTCAGTCTAAAACATCTTTCTCCCTCAGCTTTGTCCTTACATCTTTTTCACATGTAAATGTCCTTGTACGCTTTTCTCATAACTTTTTTATCCAGCTTGCCTACACTGGTTTTGGCAAGTTCATCAACGAACAACACCTTATCTGGAAGCTGCCACTTGGCAAACTTATTGCTTAAGTGTTCACGTATATCGTCTTCTGTGACCTTTCCTTTGTACTCCTCTCTCAAAACAACCAGCGCCAGTGGTCTTTCTTCCCATTTGGGGTGACTAACTCCAACAACAGCAGCTTCCAGGACGGCGGGATGAGCCACTATTTCGTTCTCCATATCAACGCTTGAAATCCATTCTCCGCCGCTTTTAATCACATCTTTTATCCTGTCGGTTATCTTCAGGTATCCCTCTTCATCTATTGTTCCTACATCGCCACTCTTCCAATAACCATCTTCGGTGAATCGGTCTTCAGTTCCTGGAACGTTGTAATACTTCCTCGTAATCCAGGGACCTCTGATACACACCTCTCCCACCGACTTGCCGTCGTGAGGCAGCTCCTTTCCTGAGGCATCCACTATTTTCACATCTAAGCCTACTAAGACATAACCCTGTTTTCTCTTGAGATCCCATTTATCTTCCTCTGAAAGCTCTTCTTCCAGCCACGGTTTCAACTTGTTTACGGTAACAAGAGGAGTGGTTTCGGTGGCGCCGTATGCATGGATAATCTCAGCACCTGTCAAGTCATACAAACCCTTCATCAAGGCTACCGGGGGTTCTGTAGCACCAGAGAGAAAACGCGCACCTTTCAAATCGGGTTTTTTCTCCATCTTTTCTATGTATCTCAACATGGGGAGGAAGATAGCAGGTGCACCATCTCCGGCCGTCACTTTTTCCTCCACCATCAGCTCAACGATGGGACCCAGATCTTCTGCTGCATATCTTCCAGGAAGAAGGATTTTGGCTCCCACCATGGTGGCTGCCTGAGGAGCACCCCAACCCATGGCGTGAAACATGGGAACAAGCTGTAGGAAACAATCTCTGCACGTCAGCTCTGCATTCATTGCAAAGGCAGTGGAGTGAAGGTAAACGTCACGATGAGAGTAATAGACACCTTTCGGAACCCCGGTAGTTCCCGATGTGTAACAGGCCGCATAGGCCGATTTTTCATCAAGGTTCGGCCAGTCGTATTCTGGACTTGCCTCTCTCAGCAGTTCTTCGTAACTGTATAGAGGACTTAAATTGGTTTTGATATCTGAAAGATCCTTGTCTGTTAGAACGATATAACCCTTAACCGTTTGGCACATAGGAGCTACGGCTTCTGCAATGGACAGCAACGTTTCATCAACAAAGATAAACTTGGCTTCCGCGTGGTTGATGACATAGCTTAAATCCTTAGGAGGTAACCTTAAATTCAACTGAAGAAGAACAGCTCCAACACCTGGAATGCCAAAGTCCATCTCATAGTACCTGTGCGTGTTCCACTCAAGCACTCCTATGCGATCGCCAATTTCTACGCCCAAAGTATTCAGTGCACTTGCAAGTCTTTTTATTCTTTCGTAGGCGTCCTTGTAGGTGTAACGAAAGACCTCCCCATCGGCTTTTCTTGTGACAATTTCCTGTCTTGCCCAATTCCTTGTGGCATGTTTGATGATATTAATCATGTTCAGCTGATAATTATCCTGCATAGTTGATGGAAAACCTTGTATGACTTCTCTCATAATCTTTTCCCTCTTCTTTTTGCTCTAAGGCCCTCTTTCATAACTTTTGAATATTCCAGAACCCCCAATGGGATGCCTCCTGAAACACTTCAACCCACCGACCATCGGTTGTACGCAACTATCTCCCTACTATGGCCACGCTCACGACGCTCTGAGGTGGAAATCCCCCCAGGTTGTGGGTGAGCCCCAGTTTGGGATCCTTCACCTGTCTCTCCCCTGCCTTGCCCTGAAGCTGTTTGTACACCTCGTACATCATCCTCAAACCCGAGGCCCCTATGGGGTGCCCAAAGCACTTGAGGCCACCATCGGACTGACAGGGTATCTGGCCATCCAGATCAAAGAACCCGTTGTTCACGTCCTCCCAGGCCTTGCCCCTTGGAGAGATGCCCAGGTCCTCGTAGGTGACCAGCTCGGTT
>JAMOPD010000131.1 GCA_027064745.1 Thermococcaceae archaeon | reverse complement strand
GTGTTGTCTTTTTTCTCTTACACTATTTTTTTTTTGCCAGTCCCATGAGTCATTGAACAAGAGCTTGTATTTAGCGATAATAAGGATAGAGAAGAAATGGAGTGGGAAGAAGATGAAAGACTGGGGAATAATTTACGGGCAATTAAAACAAATATTTGAAGGGAGGATTTAATTATGTCTAACATGGATTTTACACAGTTGAAGGAAAAGTCCCCATAAACACTTTCTAACAAGCTGAAAAAACTTTTTGACTTCTCTTGCGAATACAAGCTATAGCAAAAAACTTGCCTATAAAGACCCCCTATACTTTATTTACCATAAACCTCCTTCTTCCATATTGAGATATCGAGACATCTTTTCTTGTTAGCCATCCTTCGGTTTTATACCTTCTCAACATTATCGCTGCATGTTTCATTGGCGATTCCTTTTGGGTGGTTTTGTTTTGTATCCATTTCCATGTGCTTTCCTTGAAGAAGTATATAATCGAAATCAAGTGTCATTTAATATGTGGTCAACAAGCTCGTGTAAGCCAATATTAGCAACGCAGCAAACTTTATCCGCACCTCCGTAGAAAAGATACAATTCATCTTTTATTACCACTGCACCTTCTGGAAACACTACTTTGGGCATATCACCAAATAATTCATACGGCTCTTCTGGCACCATTATGGGATTTCTACTGCGTGCTATAACCTTCCAAGGCTCATCTAAATCTAAAAGAGCCGCACCAACTCTATAACATCTATCATGGTCAACCCCATGGTAGATTAGTAGCCAACCTTTTTCCGTTTTTATTGGTGGACACCCGGGACCTATCTTATAAGATTCCCATTCTTCCTCTGGCTTCATCACTAATCTATGATCATAGCTCATCCAAAACTCCTCATTGAGGTAGGCAAACCATATACTAGGGCGCTCAGTTCCATAATTTTCACCAATCCATCGGGATGGTCTATGCAAAAGCGCTATTTTGCCGTTTATTCTCTCTGGGAAAAGGACTGTGTCCCTTTCATCTGCATCATAAGGAGTGATAATTCCTATACGTTTAACAGTACTAAAATCATCGTTTATTTCAATGAGATGTATGCGAGTTATAGATTCAGAAGGGTCGGGCAGATTAAGCCGTCTTCTAAGCTTTATAGGTGGTGCAGGCGTTGGTGTGACAACATAGGTCATATACAGTCCCCCATTTATCTTGGTTATTCTTGGGTCCTCTATGGACCTTTCCCACCATATCCTCATGTCTGGTATAAGCCATGGCTTTTCCTGACGTTCCAGCAATTCCAACTTCTCATTAAAAATAGCATGCCCAAAAGACGATATATAGCTTTTATAATCTCCTATAGCTCGATAGAACAAGTGTATTTTCCTGTCGACATAGATAACTGCAGGATTGAAGGTTGCTAACTTTTCCCAAGAGTTTCCTACAGGAGCTAAGATGGGGTTTTTCTCATATCGCCTGAACTTCGCATGTTTACCTGAACCCATCAGAAATCCCCTCCTATATCTTAAAGTTAGTCCATTATCCTTTTAATCCTGTTGTTGTTATTCCCTCTATGAAATATTTCTGAGCGAATATAAATACTACAACGACTGGGAGTATAGAAATTGTTGAAGCTGCCATCATAAGGTTCCATTGAGTCATTCCCTCTCGAAATCCCTTAAAACCTGCTATTCCAAGCGATAAAACTTTCATGTTGTCGGTATTGGTAACTATAAGAGGATAGGTAAAATCATTCCACGCACTTGTAAATGTGAAAATCAAGAGTGCAGCGAGCGCAGGCTTAACAAGCGGCAACATGATGCTCCAGAATATTCTGAAAGGACTTGCCCCTTCTATAATCGCTGCTTCTTCCAATTCTTTCGGTATTGTGGAGAAAAATTGTTTCATCAAGAATATGTTAAAAGCACCTCCAAAAGCTCCAAGTGCTTGTGGTACAATCAAAGCTTGGTATGTATTAATCCAGTGAAGGTTTTTGATCAATATGAAGGTAGGTACCATGAGTACTTCAAAAGGTAGCATTAAAGAACTCAGCAACATGAAAAATAATATGTTTCTTCCCGGAAATTCCAAACGAGCAAAGGCGTAACCTGCCATGGTGCATGTAAAGAACATCCCTATGACTCGCCCGGCAGTTACTATTATGGTGTTCAAGTAATATCTTCCAAAATTGAGCAACTCAAAAACCCTCTTATAGTTCTCCCAATGACAAGGTTTTGGTATCCACTGCGGAGGGATAACAAAAATGCTGTTTATATCTTTTAGTGATGTGGAAACCATCCAGAAGAAGGGCATGAGCATGCCAATAGCACCCAGTATAACTAACGCATAAACTATTATTTTGAAAATTATGCCCTTGATACTTTTAGCCATAGAAAACCCACCTCTTTTGTAACCATTGTTGGAAAAGTGTGGCTAAGATAAGAATAACAAGCAAAAAAACAGCTTGGGTACACGCGTACCCCATTTGAAACCATTCAAAGGCATTTTTATATATGTAATAAACAATAGTAGTTGTTGCTTCCATCGGACCACCTTCTGTTAAAATATACGCCTGTTGAAATATTTGAAACGAGTGTATCATGGTTGTGATGATTACGAAGTAGGTCGTAGGTGAAAGAAGTGGAAGAGTAACATAACGAAACTTATGCCATCTATTTGCTCCATCAACTTCGGCTGCTTCATAATACACCTTCGGTATACCTTGTAAACCAGCAAGAAATATAACCATATTGAATCCTGTTCCTTTCCAAATGCTCATCAAAATCAAGCCTGGCATAGCCCAGCGGGGATCAAGAAGCCAATTGATTTTGGGTAAACCGATTAATCCCAGGAAGTAATTTACAAGTCCGTGATTTGGACTCAATAACCATTTCCAAAGCATTGAGACAGCCGCCATCATACTTATGACTGGCAAATAATATATTGCTCGA
>JAMOPD010000130.1 GCA_027064745.1 Thermococcaceae archaeon | reverse complement strand
GAGGATCCTCACAAGTGGGGTGAGAAGATAAATGGGCAAAAAGTTGTGGTGAAAGTTGAAAGAGGGGGACAGCAACAAGGACAGCAACAAAGGCAGCAACAGGGACAGCAGCAGGGACAGCAGCAGATAGAAACATACAAGTATAAATATAAATTAGATTATGTTCCGCTTATTGAATAAAAGTAGCACATGTTAATGTAGGGGGGAGAAATGTTTGGAATCTTTTTGTTGGGATATGGGGAAACAGCAGTATTAGGTTTTAGGGTTACAGATTTTTGTTTTAGCCCCGACGGCAGGTATTTTGTAGAAGCTGGTGATACACTACGAGTTTATGATATAAGCGAGCCTACAGCTCCTCGACTTGCGGTTGATCTGACTTCTGTTGGGCACCACGGGAAAGTTGAGGCAGTTTCATTCACTTCTGATGGTAGATACCTTGCTAGTGGAGGATATGATGGCGTTATCAAGATATGGGAAGTAGGTACATGGAAGAATGTAGCCACCTTGGAGGTAGCCAAATATTCTGTTTGGAAAATAACATTTAGTCCAGATGGTAGGTATTTAGCTTTCGTAGATGCAGATTTAAGGCCTATCATAATTGATTATGCAATGGGAGGAAGTGTTTCCGGTGGGACTGGATACACCTCTGTAGAGATATTGGAAGTAGGTACATGGAAGCATTTAGCAAGTCTAAAGAGCGTAAATAGTTTTTTAGGTTTGGGGGTAGCGTTCAGTCCAGATAACAAGTATATTGCGGTTGGTGGGGAGGGTGGAGTTATCGAGATATGGAGAGTAGGTAGTTGGAAAAAGCTCGCTGTAGTCAAAGGACAGGAGAAGGATATATGGCTTATATGGTTCAGCCCTAGAGGAAAATATTTAGTAAGCCGCGGTACAGGCTACATTACAAGGATGTGGAGTGTTGGTACATGGAGAGAAGCAGTTGTATTTAAGGGAGCAGAAATAACATTGTTTAGTCCCCGTGAAAGGTATGTAGCAACTGTTAGCAATGAGACTATAAAGATATTGGAAGTAGGGAGTTGGAGGAAGGTAGCGGTGTTAAAAGTGGACGTAGAGGATGTGAGCACGATAGATTTTAGTCCTGATGAGAGGTACTTAGCGGTGGGGGGCGAGGAAGGTAAGGTAGAGATTTGGAATTTAGAGAAATGGAATAAGCTTGTAGCTTTCCGGGTTGGGAAGAAAAAGGTTGATTTAGTATACTTCAGCCCGGATGGCAAATATCTTCTCATTGAGTCAAATCCTTACATTAGATTATGGTCTATGGACGATAGGAAAGAAGTTATTGAGATAGGTGGAGCAGGTCATACAGACAAAATAACGTCCCTTTCATTCACCCCTGACGGCAGATATTTAGCCAGTGGGAGTAAAGACGGTACAGTAAGGATATGGGAAGTAGGCAGTTGGGAAGAAGAAAAAGTATTGTACGAGGAGGATAGGAAGAGTTCTGGTGAGATAGCCATCAGCCCAGACGGCAGATATTTAGCGGTACAGACCAAAAATGTCACAGTTGACATATGGGAAGTAGGCACCTGGGAAAAGATTCACACATCTTACGAACCTGGAGGGTCCTATTACGATGGCTGGGTGCCTGGAGTAGCGTTCAGTCCAGATGGGAGGTATCTTGGAGTTATAAGCTGGTATTTAGTGGTGCAGATCTTAGAGACTGGTACATGGAAAATGATCTCTGAAGCACCCTCTACTGACAGTGATTACGAGTTTAGGATAGGTTTTGAGCATATATGGACGACCACATTAAGTTTCAGCCCTGACAGCAAGTATTTAGCATTTGGGACCAATTATGGACAGATAGGGATAGTTAAAGTGGACGAATGGGATAATTTAATCAAGATATCGGGGGAAGGTGGTGCGGGCAACATATCTGATCCGGATGCACATAAAGGAGAAGTAGAAGCATTAGCTTTCAGTCCCGATGGCAGGTATTTAGCCAGCGGAGGGAGTGGAGATCATGTTACCAAGATATGGGAAGTAGGCACATGGAGGAGAGTAGCCGTACTGCCCAATAGAGACAAGAAAGTGAAGGCATTAGCCTTCAGCCCAGATAATAGGTATTTAGCAGTAAGTGGAGAAGGGATAAACTTCTGGGAAGTAGGCAGTTGGGAGTACAAAGGCTGTTTAAAAAGAGGCGAAGGTTTTTACACCGAGTCCATAGCGTTCAGTCCAGACGGTAGATACTTTTTAGCTGGCAACTGGGATGGGACAATACATGTGTGGAGCTATTCTGAATTAGCGAAGGAGCTGGAGAAAGGAGAATTAGCATGCGAAGAGCCCTGTAACAAGAGCGAGGTTAAGGAGAACGAAGAGGATGAAGGATATCGAGAGACGTTAAAAGAGCGGATATTAAGAAGTGCCAGGGAGATATGGGACAAAATCACCACAGACAGATATGCAGCAGAGATGTACACGGGGGTATTAATTGCCGTTATAGTGGGAATAGCAGCGATGATCGTTGCATTAAAGAGCAGGAAGAAAAAGAAAATCAGCAAATAAATAGGAAGCTGCTTTGGATTAGCATCTATAGTTTATAGGGGAAGAAAAGTGCAAGGAGTAGCCTTCGGAAGCAAGCATTCAGGAAGAATTTTTGTGAGTTTTAAGTGCAGAGGAACTTTCATTTAAAGAAATGGACCAGATTCAAAAGAATCATACCCCAGGATGGAATGCCAACCAGAAAGACGATAACCCACTGGAGGAAAGAAATGCGTTTTTCAATGGCTTCAAATCTTGCATCCATTTCCTTTCTCAAAGAAACAATCTCGGAGTGTATCTCAGTGCGGACTATATCTATGAGGTCTCTGAGGGATACTTCCACTTCTTTAATTTTCTCATCGTGCCTTTCGAGGGTGTAAGAGATAGGGGATAGATGGTCTTTATGAATAGCTTCTTCCTGGGAATCTGTGTATTC
>JAMOPD010000129.1 GCA_027064745.1 Thermococcaceae archaeon | reverse complement strand
ACGAAGTTAAGAACCCTGTACAACAGCTCTTCATACCTGTTAAGCCTCTCAATCAGCTTGTTGTATCGAATTCTCGGGAAAAGTTTGAGATCTTCGATGAAGTGAACGTAAGCGTGCTTTATAACTCCGTTGAAGTGCAGGTGAGCAAGAATTCCAACTGTTATCAGATCGTACAGGGATATTACTTCCTTATTAGCCTTCGATGGATAGTATTCATCCACAATTGGTTTGATTAGTCCCCTTATCCCATTTTATCTCTTCAAGGTATTTATCCACCAAATCCATAATTCTGGATTATTGTTAATTTATATTACTCTTGGTAGGAACTAAGGTACAAATAATTCTCAAGTGATTTCTTAATTCTAAACATTCAGATTTCTCAATATCTTCTCATCGATACATCTTAATATCTTGACAATTAGTTATCTAAACATTTATATATCTTTCTATCAAGACAACTACAAATGATAGTCATTTCATCGGTCAATCAGAAAGGAGGAACAGGAAAGACAACGACAATATATCACCTTTCATATCTTCTTGCGAGGAAATACCGAGTTTTAACAATCGACCTTGACCCGCAGTCAACGCTAACGATAGCTTACGGAATCGATCCGGATCAACTCGATCAAGGAGTTGATACGGTATTGGAAACTTACGCAACGAGAAAGAAGAGCAGGCTAAGGCTCACAGATATAGCCATAGACATCGAATGGGATGGTGCAAAGTTCAAGCTCGTCCCTTCTCGTGACTATTTAGAAGGGTTAAACGTAACCTTAACCAATGTTTTAGGTAGGGAGCGAATCTTATCTAAAGCAATTAACGATATCGATGGCTTTGACGTTGTATTAATCGACTGTCAGCCTACTTTCAGCCTCTTAACGATAAACGCAATGGTAGCTTCTGACTATCTCCTCATTCCAGTCGAGACGGCTTACTTCTCTCTTCATGGCTTGCTTCTCCTCTTGGATACAATTGAAATGGTCAAAGAGGAGCTTAATCCAGATCTAAAAATCTTGGGAATTATCCCGTTTAAATACGATAAGAGACTAACGGCATCGAGGAGGAACCTCGAAAGAATCAAGAAATTCGAAGATAGGGTTAAGGTTTATTCGCCAATTCCCTTGAGCACATATTTTGAGAAGTCGATTGAGGAGAAAAAGCCCCTTTACGCTTTTACAAGTAAAACCGCTAAAGAGAGCTTGAAGGTGTTTGAGGAGATCGTGAAGGATGTTGAAAGGATTATTGGGAGGTGATGGTTATGGACATAGATAGAAAGATAGAGGAGAAGAAAAAGCTCCTAAAGACGATGGTCGGCGAAAAGAAGGAAATAAAAGCTGAGAAAACGAAGAAGATCAAATTTGGAACTGTAATACCTGAAGTAATCGACAAGATGATCGAAGCTATTAGCTTGGCAGAGAATAAGCAGAAGTCCCAAGTAGTGGAAGAGGCTATAAGGGAATACTTCAAGAGCAAGTGGAAAGAATATGACGAAACTACTAAGAGTTTTTTGATAGCTAAGTTCGGAAGAGAGTTAGCAGAGGAGGTTTAGAGCTACGATCTCAAACAGAGCGTCTGAAAGACAGAATTGATTGAAGATGTCTTAAGCAGAAGTGTTAAGAGATCCGTCGGGTAGCCTGCTTGATATGCTTTTAAATCCTGCGCTCCAGTCACGGCTTAGCTACTAATAACCTCCGACACCTCCTACTTAAAATTCTGCCCCTGCCTGAGGTTTAATTTCTCACCTTTCGATCTTTTGCTGGGAAGAGCTCACTTTAAATCATAATATTTCTTCATTGCCAACAGCAGGTCCTTTCCAACTAGTGCCCTAAATTTTCTGATGTTCAGCCACGCAATCGTATGCTGTTCGCACAGATTATCAGACTTAAAGAGCTCTTCGATGATCCTTTCTGCGTCCTCTTCCGACATTCTTTCTATCTCCTCCTGTCTCAACGAGCAGACGATGCATCTACTAGGTCTGTTGATTGTGCTCAACCCGGGCGTTAGAATTTTTTTAATGATTAAAGTGACCCACCCCAATTTGGCGCGTGGAGCTTTCAGAATCTGCTTGGATTTTATCCAGCGATACGCTTCTAAGGCAGTGTTTATAGGTGCGGGTATTTTTGTTAAACCTAAACCTAAAATATACGAGATCCCATCCAAAATAGAAGCAGATATATCAAATTTCCTCAACCTTTCCGGCGAAAGCAGTTCTAGGACTTCCTGCTGTCCCCGTGAGATCTCTTCTTTGAGCCAGAACTTGTTTTGCTGGTTCAAAAAGCGCTGTCCAGAAAGTACTTCCGCGTAGTGCAGAACGGCTGTTTGAAGATCTTCCTTAAATACTTTCGACAGATTCAGCAGTCGCTGCAGACAGTCTCCTGAAATGTCGCTGATGAGAGGACTTAATTCGTTGAACACTATAAAGTCCAAAATGCTCCAAACTAAGGTGCTCCTGTGCAGAAGTGGCTTATGCTCAGGGCAGTACTGATAAACAACATTCGTCACGCTATTTAGCTCATCGTCGTTGAGGAACAGCAGAAGGGCATCGCTTTCTGCGGCAAACCGAACGATGTTTAGCAGCAAGTTGCCCACTCTGTCAAGTCCGTTTCTGTAGGTAAAGTATATTTCATCGGGGTATGCGCGGATGTCGACCAGCTCCGATATTTTCTGCAGTTTGCTGGCTACACTGCGCTCAACATATGCAACATCTGCAAACAGAAGAAGTCCAAGAGCTTCATTTTTTGCTATTGGAGTTCTCAGCTTTAAAGTGACAGCTAACTCTATAGAAGATGCTGGTGGTATAACAACAGTGGCTGGTGGCATGACGACCCTCCAAATACCTAATCTACTGCCAGCATCTGAAGATTCTAAGGTTTTTTCTCTTTCATAGTTAATAAAAAGTAATTATGAAAGCTCTCTCAGAAGCTCTGTCATCCCTTTAGCCAGATCTGCCATGGCCTCCAATGCAGTAACGAGCGCCTGATGCTTCTTAGGGTCACTCAGGACTCCAGATGCGTTGATCACACCAGCGGCGTAGTTTACGGCCTTCTCAATGGCTCTCTCCTCGGAGTCTCCCTTTCCAAGCCAGTAGAAGTACTGCTTCACGGCACCCTGAATGCTACTAAGCGCGTAATTCATGACAGCCTTATCAATCTTCGCCTTTAGAACTGCCTGTCTTCTAAGCTCCCTGATTTCGCTGATGCTCAGTTTACCTTCATACAGCAGGTTCAGAATGCCGTCGACGAAGTCGAATTTCGGAATGTTAAGGCCCGCTCTCTCTTCAATCTCGCCCTTGATAGCCTTTAAATCTGCGTACATCTTCTCCAAAGCCATCGTGAAATCCTGATAGGTGCTTGCGGTGAGTCTCTGAACCTTTTCGAAGTCACCGTAGCCTAGAGCCTTCAAGCCCGCCTTTGCCCTCTTGTTGAATATTGGATATTTCTCAGGAGCGATGCAGAACAAGATTTCGGTAATGCTTGCCGGGCCAAAGCTGGGTATGTCCTGCTCCAAGAGCTTCGCCGGACTGCTTCTCACAAGCTCAAGCTTCTTCGCAATGTCCTCGAAAGAATATCCCTTCTTAATAATTCTGTTCTCAATAGCTCGATTGACATCGTAGGCTTCGGATGCCCATAAGGCTTTCATCAGTTTTTCAAGGCTTTCCCTGCTTCTCTCTTTAAGGAACTCTTCTAATCTCTGGAGCACCTCTTCCCTGTGACTCTTCCGGCCAGTCCAATACTCCTTATTGAACACATCATCCAGCGCCATGCACCACACCTCTGAACTTCAATTGATATTCGAATACGAAGTATATAATATTTTCGGATTTGAGTATATAGTTGCACTCAAAGTTGAACTGCATTTAGACCGTTAATTGATATTTATTGACCCTGAAAAGTCCATGAGCTGCCAGTATGAGGAGACTCTAATGTGATCGAGAGCAGGCACGAGCTTGGAATTCCAAAATAGCATCTTAGCTGTTTGACAGATTCCATGAGGAATTGCTCATACTGGAGACTGCAATCTCGGAGGTTGGCTTAAGCTTGATTACAGATATAAGGCATAACTTTCAACCAATCCTCATCAATCCTCTTTATGATGGGGGTGTGAAATGGGTAGTAAGAAGAGGGAGGTATATGAGAGATTGAAGAGGAATCCAAAGAACGTTAAGTTTACGGAGTTATGCAAGGCGGCTGAATTATTTGGATTTAGGTACAGGGGAGGTAAGGGGAGTCATGTGGTGTATGTTCACGAGGGGATCAAGGAAATTCTGAACTTTCAGAACGTGAAGGGTATTCCTAATATTGTTGTTTATAGTCGTCTTTACAAGAAAAATGCTTAGGTGAGGTTGTTTTTAGTTATAAAGATAAAACTTCTACTAACTTGTAGATTAGGAGACCGTCGACTTTCAAGTCGCCGATGACTTGTAACTCGTCAACTATTAGGATAGGCTTTTTTAAAAATGTTCCTAGGGACAGTTATTCTGTCGAGTATGGGTAATTCCACGTCTGGAGTGTAATCGATCAACGTTTTTATGAACTTAGGTGAGGTTTGTTAGTGTCACGTGAAGGTTTTAGGGTTGGATTGTGCTTGGGATGGGTTGTGCTGGTTTATGGGTGGTGGTGTCGTTTATTTGGTTGTTGACGATGGGAGGTGGGGGAGAGGAGCTGTTTGTTTATTCGGCGAGCATTGTTTGCGAGGGAGAAGAGTTCTCCTCTGAGGGTGACTGGTGAGAGTTGAGGAGAACTGAAGAGTACCAATCTCCTCTAAAGAGAACAATTCTCTTCAATTCTCCCTAATGACTTACAATAACTTACAGTAAGTTATGGTAACTTACAAGATTAATTTAAAAGTTTTTAAATGTTGAGAGTGTTAGAATAAGATATGAAGAAGGGGATTGAGGGATTAGACGATAGCCTATTATTGAAGGTTGCGGAAAAGATCTGCGAGGATGCGTTGAAGAAGGAAATACTACTGGAGTTAGATAATAGGGGTTTAGTAGAAATGGCAGAAGTTTACAAGTCAATAAGGGATAGATGTAAAGAGGCGTCTTATTCGAAGTTCTTTGTAAGGATTAGGACACTAACGGGGAGTGGCTTAATAAAAAAGATTAAGCCGAAGAAGCTCGGTATAGGAAATGTGGTTTTTCTCGAATTAACTGATACGGGTAAAAAGATCGTAAAGTTGATTAAAGAGTCCTTATAATCTTAGCCTTGGCTATTACATTCCCCTTTTCGTCAAGAACTTTTAATATTCTATCTTTCTCAACTATTCTTATGTTCTCACGTTTACCTTCTAAGAAATCGTTAACGAACCTTGCAGCTCTTTCAGATTCTTTATCCTCCTCAAGCACGTAGATCTTATTGTTCCATACGACCATCAAGCCTCCCTCTACGGTTTCCTCATCTTTAACGCTTTCATCGCGTTCTTCATCACTCATTTCTTTGGCTGTCTTGGTTACGGGTTCTTCCACTTCTACATCATCCCTAATTTTCACGTCTTCTGCTTCTACTTTTATATTCCCCTCGTCTTTTTCATCTTTTACGAATTCCAGCAATGAGAGAGTTTTAGTATCCTTTTTACGTTTTTGTTTTTCTTCTTCTCTTTTCTTTTCGACATCATTATCTTTATTGTCATCTGTTTTTTCAACAATTTCAGCGAATTCAACTTCTTCAGCTTCCAATATTTTCTTGCCATCGTAGAACAGTATTTCCACTCGTTCCTTGACGTTATCATCGACACTGTTGTAAATGTCCATAATTTTATCTCTGAATTTTATAAGAGTTACAACATGCTTTTTTAGGAATTCTGGATTCTTGATCATATTTTTGTGGGCTTGTTGTAGACTTTTCTCGCCTTTATCTAATGAAAGCTCTACTTCTACTGGTATTGCTCCATGGAAATTGAAGTGTACTCTGGACGTGAAGGGTACAGCCATGAGGTCGGGACGTTCTACGCCCGGTGTTTGTTTCACTGGGATGACGCAGTGGCTTCTGCTGAAGTAGTAGTCCACGATTGCTCTGATAATCTGATCACTTTCGATTGCGGGTATCGCCGATTTAAACCACTTCTCGAACCCATTGTTGTACTCTACCGTGGTATCGTCGTGAATTATTACAAAGTCCCTTTCTTGTAACCATGAGAGAATACTTTTAACATCAATACCTTCATCTTCCAGTTTCTTAATTAATCTTTGAACATTGACGGGAACTTCCTTGTATATTTCATAGAGAACTATTGATCTTAATGCATCTTCAGGGTCGACGTATTTGAGAGCCTGCCCGAAGAGTTTTATCCTGTAATCTGGACAAGGTAGTGGGGATTGGAACTCAGGATCGTTTTCTCTTACTGGGTTTGGTTTTATCCTGTCGATTGTTATCACTGTAGTGCCCTCGCCGAAAACTCGTGCGTAGGCTCTATCCCCCTCAATTCTGAATGTTATACCCACATCATCCAAGATTTTATGATCTTCAACGTTTGTTGTACAAATTATGACATGAACCCCGTACTTTTTGAATTTAAACAGGTTGTATATGAACTGGGAGTGCTCGCTAAGATTTGGTAGTAATAGTACTATATAAGTTGGATAGTATTTAGGTTGGGCGATAATTTCTGTGAGTAGTCTTACAAGAAGAACGTGAGCGTCAGGAAACTGAAGGTTATCAAAAACGGTTACTCCAGCAACACTGAGAATTTTTTGTAGAGGTATGTTTGTATAATTGCTAATGAATCCCTCTGAACAAAATTCTAAGGCTGTTCGTGAAAAATTGTAGAGATTCTGATAGACTATGTTGAGTGAACTTGAGAGTGTACTATCGCTGAGGATTAGTCTCCTTTTTGTCACATCTGTGATTAATTTGAGGAGAAGTAACGGTGAGAAGTAACCGATCGTTTTATTAAGGTACGTGAGTGCTTTAGCGAGACTACGCGGTGACGTCGATAGTTGTAATCCTAGGGTGTCAATCAAAGTATTAGCATAATCTTCCTCGCATAAATCGAATGGGTTGACCTTGATGTCTTTGTTGTAAACTGTACACTTTACTCCCTTGTGTAAGAGAATTCTGGAAATTGTATCGTTAATAGATATGATGATTACGCTGTTGAGTAATCCAAGATTTTTGACGATTGTAGCTAGTAAGTCATCATCTCTGCCTACGATAGCACAGTGTTCTAGGAAATCTTCCTCTCTTAGCTTGAGTTCACTGTTATCTACTCCTAATCCAACTCTGAATCCATCGTGTCTGCTGATAGCTTCTGCTGGCACTGTTCCTCTGGGGATACAGTTGCAGATACTGCAATCCGGTAGGATTAGCCAGTTTCTTAGAGCATCTGACGAGGCTGTAAATGTTACCGGTGTTCTTCTGAATCTATCTTTTACTGGATTGGATGCTTTTTCTAATGCCACGATCCACGGTTTTTCAAATGATTTCCAATCAATTTCTACGTCTGTTAATCTCGACATCAACTGCTTAAGACTTGTTAGAGCCTCTTTAGTGTACGCTAGTAATGTTAGCTGGAGAGCGTAAATTTCGGGAAAGATTCTCTCTTTTTCAAAGTCTTCAGGCTTTATACCTCTTAGACGATGGCAATTGCCAGTTTCTAAGAGATGTAGAACTAAATTGTAAAGATTATTGGACACTTGTAAGTCTCTGAAATCGTTTCCTCTTAGCTTTAGGCACTCCTCTGCTATCATCCGCTTCAAGTTTTCAGGAGTGTGAAGGTACACTGCCAACGCGGTGCAATTAGGCATGCTCCTGAAAAATCGATTTGTATCGTTAATTATAAAATCGACGAAATAATAATCGTGCTTACGTTTAGCGAAAAGAGTACAACAGAAGACTCTTGACTCTCCTAGTATGCCCACTATGTCCACTGGCGACTTTGGTATAGCGTATCCCATTTCTACTAAGTCTGATGGAGCATTATTCGTTCTCACGTAACACTCAATAAATTTATCTCTCTTGAAGTATAGTATTGTATTTATTTTATCATACGGGATGACCCCGTCCTCATACGGAATTATCTTGAACCAGTGATAACCGGGTGGAGTGAACGTGAATTTTTGAGAGGGGGGTGGTGTAATAGTTATTACTCTACTGAAGGTTTTCTTAACTAGCTCTTCCTCTAGGAGCATCTCTTGCCTCATATTACTTCCTATAATATAGAATATATAAAGATTCACGGTCTCTTTTTTAACCTCACTCCAATAATTACCCAACAGGCTTTATTAATTTTATAGACAACTAAGACTTGATTGCATGAGAATGTAGGGGTAAATTAAACCTTAAATCAAAAAACAAAGAATATAAACAGAAAAATTTAAAAATAGATCGCTTACATCAATTTGATATGCGTCCCGAGTGAGATTACCCGTTGTAGCAGACCTCAGAGACACTGACATCCTCCCTGCACTAAAGGGCGAGCGGGGAGGTTTGCAGTCCGTTAAGGACTGCGGGATGGGTCAGCCCCCCGTTATCCCTACCCCTCCAAGAGGGGTTCGGGATTATAGCTCCACACATTTTAGCAATATTCAAACAGCCAACGATGTCGGCATTCATGACTTGCTCACACTTGGGGCAGTAGAACAACCCCCTCTTTATTCTCCTACCCTTAGTTCCGCAGAATGGACAAACTGACGATGTGTGGTTTTCTTTGACCAATTTAACATTGATTCCGAAGTTTTCTGCTGTCGTGATCAATCTATCGATAATGTATTTGAAGTTCCAGAAGTTGTGGATCATTGCGTTAACTTTGCTCCCCTTGTCGTTGTTTTGCCTTATCCCTCTAACGTCTCCGACTATGATTTTGGTTACTCCCTTCTCGTAGCAGAGTTTGACGAATCTGAACACTATCGTGTTGATTGCGTGTCTAAACCTCAGCTTCCGCTTGAGGTAGTATTTTCTAATCCTCTTTGTTGTATCTACTCCGTTGGCTTTTTTGGCAATCGACTGGTAGTGTGCGATTTTGCGAGTCAAATACCACCAATCCGCCAACAAGGGCTTGCCCGAAAAAGCGATTGTTCGTCTTTCTCCCTCGATCCAAGCTGTTATGATGTTCACAACACCCAAGTCTACGAAAGCTCTTTTCTCGGGGGAGGTGGCACTTGGTTGATCAACTTCTACACTCTGATAGGCATACCATCTCCCTGCTAAGTCGTCGTAAAAGATTTCTAATCTCCCTTGCTTTCCTCTCCATTTAATTTCTCCAGCTGTTCTAATCCTTAAACCCTTAGGCAGAACCAAATACTTCTTGTTTCCCACCTCCTCAATCCTATAACAATCACTTCTTATGATCGTCATCAAGAGAGCGAAAAACGACCTCCAAGCTTCGTTGTTTTTCCTTATGATTTGCTGAGCTGTTGCTGAACCCAGAATCCTCTTAAACTCGTTGTATAATTCGTTAACTCCTTCTTCTTTCCAGTCGAATCTCCCCTCGAAAAATGCTTGCCTTCTAACGTAGTTCAACTTGTTCCATAATACTGCGGACATCTCGCACAAGCTAAATAAAACCATCTCTTGCTCCTTAGTAGGTCTTAGTCTGAACTTATTCACTCTTTTCATTCTCCTTAGCCTCCTTGAAGTATTGTTCTTTAATGTATTCCATTATTACGTCTGACGAGACGTTACCTGCTGTCGCTACGAAATAACTCCTCGTCCAAAGCTCTGAACCCTCTTTGCATTCAGGATACCTCTTACCTAACTCCCTTGAAGATGCTCCCTTGAATATTTTAGTAATTTGTGCAGGAGCATACTTTGGAGGTGCTGAAACGAATAGATGAGCATGGTCAAGCATAATCTCCAACGTTAAAATCTCAAACCCCCATTTCTCGGCTATTTGATGAAATATCTCTGCTCTGTTGAAAATTGTCTACAAGGCTATGTTGGATTTATAAATGCTTTAACGGTAATTGTCGATAACTTATAAACTGATGTTTATCAGCAGTTCGATTTTCAACGGAGCAAAATATCTCTTTTAAATCTTCCTTATACTTGTCTAAAATTGACCTTCGATACTTAGGAATTAAACACGAAATGATAGTTGCACAGATATTTAGCATGTCTTGTCGATTTTAGTTGCACAGTTTGAATTGTGTATTATCAGCATTTAAAGATTTTAGCCTAATAAAAACCTACCACCAACCTTCCCCACCCACTTCCCCTAATTCATCCCCGCTCTGAAGAGCGAGGCTTTCTTAGCGATGCACTGTAAAATTGGTAGAGGATGCTTTAAGGATAGCCGTAGATACTTCTGGAATAGATTTAGACTTAAACAAGCAAAGACACAAGAAATCAAACGAAGAACTTGAAGATAAAGACTACAAGTGGGGATTCGATAGCAACGAATTCTTTCTAGGCTTCAAATTAGCTTTTGCTATGGATTACAAGACAAAAAGACCTCTTCTATTTTTAATTTACCCTGCAAATACTAGCGATTGTCAGATCTTCGAGGACATGCTTTCTTAAAACAGAAGCAGTAGTGATGGCTGATAAGGGATTTTGTTCATATTACAACTACAACGTGGCCTTAAAGAAGTACAGAGTCGTTCCGGTGATCTGGTTGAAGGAGAACATGAGTCTAAGCAAGCTGTTGAGTATGATATCGGCTCCTCTGACTTATTTTCTTGAAAATAAAATTAAAGATATAATTTACTTCAGGAAACGTAAGTTCTTGTTAGCTATTTGAGGAGAGAAGACGAGCTTAAAGCTGAGAGATCGGAAGTGGAGGATGTCTTTAAGTTAGGAAACGTGGGCTGCTTATGGACGAAATATATTGGTTTACGAGGAGATCTGTAGCGAAGTTCGTTTACGCTAACGTACTTCTCATAGCAAAATTCAAGCAGCATCTCCCTCTTCAATTCATCCTCACAAATTTTCTCGCAACTTTTTCAATAGACGATCCTCTAATCCCGCAACCTCCTTCTTCATATTCATATCTCCCACTAACGCCACAAACATTTATTGTAAGTTACTGTAACTTACCGTAAGTTATTGTAAGTCATTGAAGAGAATTGAGGAGAATAGTTCTCTTTAGAAGAGATTAGTTCTTCTCACTTCTTCCAAAATCTCCTCAATTCTCATCAGAAGAGAACAATTCTCCTCTGCGAACAACATTCGCCGAATAAACAAATCATCCTCTCTCCACCCTCCCCTTAACGTAGCCCTCAACAACCAAATCAACGTCACGGCAACCTAACCACGCACACTCATGCCAATCGGTGTTCAACCTCGCACATGCCACCGCAACACCTCAACCATCATCTCGCCATCCACCGCAGTGTAACCACCCCTTGCAACCCCCAGCCAAATCATCCATGACAATCACTAAACCAATCGTCGAACATCGACTCATAGCATAAATATGCATATTGTTAAATAATATCAAACCACCATACGCAAACTAACAGTTTAAGGCTATCGATTTTCGTGTGTCCCCCTAGCAGTGTCAGAATATCAACGAGAAGAATGAGGATTTCCTAACAACTTTCGCCTCTACATCAATCAATCCGTTCCTTCTAACTCTCACAACGCTATCCGGATCAATCACTATCCCCTTTGGATAGTTAACCTCCAAAGGACTACCCCTTATCCAGATTACAAAATGAGTCGAATAAAATCTAACAAAGATATCGCAATCCGCATACTTCGATATGTCTATCGTCATAAACATCCTATCTCCCACAACAATCGTTTCAAAGTACAATTCATACTCCTGTAACTCCGTAACGTAAAATTCATCCTTCCACAATATTCAACACCCATTCCCATAAAATCTCGCAAATCTCTTAGTTTAATATATTATCCGCCACCAATTACCCAATGAGGTGTTATCATGGAGATAGAATTTCACGATAGGAAGAGGGAAATTGAGGAAATTAAAAGGATCCTCAGCTATAGGCCAGATTCAATTTACTTTGTCTATGGACCCATAAACTCAGGTAAGACTGAACTGTTTAGACACCTAATCAAAACGTTACCAAAGGAATACATGGTCTTTTACATTAGCTTAAGGCACATTTACGTCAGCAAAGCTGATGACTTCCTGAGAATTCTTTTCGAGGTTAAAAACAAGAGAATGAACATTAAATCCTTAGTAAAAGAACTCATAGAAACCTACGTCCCAAAAGAGATTATTACGCCCATAGGTCGATTCCCCATACCAAAGAACGTATTCCGAGAGATTTTCAAAGAGAAGGCTATTGAAAACGTCTTCGTCTACTTAGAGTCCCTCCTAATGGAAGTCTCCAAAAAGAAAAAACCTGTCCTCGTCCTTGACGAACTCCAAAAAATCGATGACGTTAAAATCAACGGCCCCCTAATCTACGAACTCTTTAACTTCTTCGTCGGCCTAACCAAAGAATCCCACCTCGCTCACGTCTTCGCCATAACTTCAGATTCCCTCTTCCTTGAGAAGGTTTACAAAGAGGCAATGCTTCACGGCAGGTGCGACTACCTCCTCGTTGACGACTTCGATTACGATATCACAGTCGAATTTCTGAGAAAATACGGATTCTCTAAAGACGAAATTGAGCTAACGTGGAATTACTTCGGTGGAAAACCAGTTTACTTAGTCAAAGCAATCAAGAACAAGCACAGGCTAAAGGAATTCTGCGAAGAACAGCTCAAGCTTAGGTTTAGCCAACTACTCGATACGATTTACGAAGTCGAGAAGAATAAGGAACTCTTCGACGGGGTAATCGAGCTATTCAAAGCCATTAACGAGAACGAAGTGATAAAATACACTAAAATCGACGATCCCTTAAAATTCTGTGTCAAGAGAAACGTCCTTTTCGTGGAACCTGTCAACAGAATCGTCAAACCTCAATCCCGCCTCGACCTATTAGCCGTTAGAAAACTCCTGCAAGAGTTGTAACACAAAAAGTTACTTTTTCTAACTTAATTTCGATCTCAAGCCACATTCATCAATTTTCTAAAATCAGAGTGTAGTATTTTTCGGATACAACTTAAGAAACCCTCTCCCTTTCGAGTCCTAACAGCAGTGACTCATAATAGTTGAATCATAGTTGTCATCAGAAGGAAGAGTTCAAGACTCTGACCAACTTCCTCTTCTATGGTGTCTGTGTGATCGTATAAACCTGTCTTAAAGATTAGCTCAAAATCTTCCTTAGCCCTTTCGAAGTATTGCTCCAAGGTTTTGAGATATTCTTTAGCTGACTTTACCTTTCCTTCCTCATAGAAGGCTGTTAATTTGGGTAAATCGTAGGACCTTTCAAGGATTTTATAGAATATAATCTTGTTCATGAGGACGTAAGACATCTCACGAGCAAGAACTTCAGGTCTCGGAGAGTATCCCGTCTTCTTACAAAATGTCGCTAAGAAAGCCTCGCCTTTCATAGTAGATGACAAAGTTGGCAATTAGGTTGACCTAAACGGGGTTGTTTTCCCTAAAAAATCCATCACGATTTTTATCTGATTGCCAAATATTTCGCTTTAGCATCTACTGTGAAGTGACATTTTACGAGTTCCATGTAAACTGAGAAGGTATACCCCCACCCCTCAGTGAGAAATGTAAATGTTGCGACATGTATTATGAAGACAATTTGGGAAAATGTAATAAATGTAAGAAGTGAGACCAATGTAAGAAATGTAACAGTGTAGGGGGTGAGAATATGGATATTGAAGAATTGATGAAAATTGAGAAAGCAAGAAAGCGAATTTTCAAGGATGAATCAGTCTTGGACGTTAGCTACATTCCCGAGAAACCTTTATTCAGAGAAAACGAGTTGAAGACAATCTATCTAGAGTTGTCACCTCTTTTCGACGGGATTAGAGCTACTAATCTTTTCATTTACGGAATGACGGGAACAGGAAAGACTATGATAATGAAATATTTTCTAGAAAGAGTCGCACCCAACTTAGGAAAAAGCATCATCTACAGTTACGTAAACTGTCGAGAAATGAAAACTGAGTACAAAGTCCTTCGTTCAATACTCTTGGACTTTAATGTTCCTTTTCCAAAGACAGGATTAAGCACATCTGACGCTTACGAAAAACTAAAAAGGACGATAAAAAAGCCCGTATTGGTCGTGCTGGATGAAGTAGACATTCTAGTCAAAAATGCGGGTGATGATCTCTTATACAACTTCTCAAGAAATGATAAGATTACGATAACAGGAATTAGCAACGATCCTACCTTTATAGACCTACTAGACGCAAGAACTCTATCGAGCTTAAAGAGAAAAGAAATCGTATTTAAACCTTACAATGCAATTCAATTGCAGGAGATACTTAAGCAAAGAGCTGTATTAGCTTTTAATGAAGGAGCTTTAGAAGATGAAGTGATACCACTTTGTGCTGCGTTCGCTATGAACTATTACGGAGATGCGAGAAAAGCTGTCGAATTGTTACACTTATCTGGAAAAATTGCAGTAATAGAAGGCTCTGATACCGTTACTACAGATCACGTTAAGAAAGCTATGAAAGAACTGGAAAGAAGCTCCATATTAGACTTAATTAGACTTAATCAGATCCTTACCCAACACGCAGAAGTGTGTGCTGTACGTTCTTCTCAAGCTCTTTGAAAGGCAGAAGATCGTAACCTTAGGCGAAGTAGTTAGAACGTACGAACTCGTAAAGGACAAGCTGGGGTTTCCAGATGTATCTTACAAGACTATTTCAAGAATCTTAAACGAGTTAGAGACGTATGGGATAATATCCAGTAAAGTTGTTGGAAGAGGAAGAGGAAGGGGAGTTAGCAAGAATATATTTCTTAAAGTCTCCCTCGAAACTCTAAGAAGAGGATGCGATGAATTCTTCACATAATACGTTTACATTTCTCACCAAGGGGTCTCCCACTCATACTTAATAGCTAACTCTCTGATTGACATTGTTACATTTCTCACAAAGGGGTGCCCCTCAACCCCTACATTTCAACTTGTAACTGACCAATCCAGGGACTAGCATAACATATTTGCTTGAGGACGCCTTCTTCGACGAAGAAGGTTTTATCATCGAGTATTCAATCGAATTCAACGAGGGTAAAGTCAGCGTAAGAATTATCCGCTCCGAAAAGCCGTACGAGGTCTTAAGAAAGTATTACGGGAAGTTCGACCGTCTTACGGACTAACCGTTCTGACTCCCCGCTACTTTTAAGAGGAGAGCCTTCCCGCCCCCCACTCTCATCGACGGGCTCTCGGGAGAAACGGAACTCCCCACATCTATCTGATTTTTCAGCTCCGCCCTTTCGGACTCACCCTTCCCACATCCTAAGCTGAGTTCATTTAGCATTAATACTCCCCTTATACGTTTCCGCCCCGCAAGATTATT
>JAMOPD010000128.1 GCA_027064745.1 Thermococcaceae archaeon | reverse complement strand
ATGTGTTACCTTAAAGGAGCCGTAAACAGGTCTATCATAGTCAAGATAACTCTTCAGAAGCCACTTTATCGCTCTTAATTCTCTTCTCATGTTTTTGTATCAATGATCGAGGACTTTTTCAATTTTTTTGAGGAGAAAGAGTCTTCACCAATCGAGAATTCATTTAGCCCTTATTATCCCAAGATTATTTGGAATATGGGAGGTAAGATCTCTATCCCCCGTTTAATAATCTACGATAGTTTTAACTTGTTCACAATTAAGTTTGCAATATCCCCGACAACTTTAAATCAAAAGCGTTATTCATCATCAAAATAATTTTAAAGTCAACCAATTTGAGAGGGGTGCAGAAGGAGATCAATATGAGGGTGGCTATGGTCACTGAATGGTTCGATGCCAGAGGCGGCGGCGTGGCAGTCCATGTAAAATATCTCACCGAATTCTTGATGAGAGATAATATCGAGGTAGAAATAATAACGGGTTGCTGGAATCCTGAGGAGGTGCCTGTAGATGCTCCTGTACATGTGATTAAAGGACCCAAAGACCCTTTTTTCAGACTCAACATATCACCATGGAGCTCCAAAGAAATGAGAGAAATCATAAAAAAGGGAGATTTTGATGTTGTTCATGCACATCACGCATTTGCAAGAATGCCTCTCAGCGCCCTTTCCATAGCGAGAGATTTGGGTATAAGATCTATCCTCACGACACATACAGTTTCATTCATGCCGGATTACGAATATCTCTGGAAAACTATTAGCTATGGCTATCCAGTGTATCGTCTAATGCTCTCAAATGCAGACGAGATAATAGCAGTGAGTGGAGCGGCAAAAAAATTCATTTCCCATTTCACAGATGTGCCTGTTAGAGTTATACCCAATGGTGTGGATACGCATAAATTCAGGAACATGGATAAGCGGAAAGCGAGAAAGATAATGGGTTTTGGTGACGAGCCATTTTTCCTGTATGTTGGTAGACTGGTGAGCAAGAAAGGTCTCTTTAACCTCCTTTTAGCATTTAAAGATGTCCTCAAAGAAATTCCAGAAGCAAAGTTGAGGATTGCCGGGAAAGGGAAACTAAAACCGGTCCTATCTTCCTTTGCAAAGACTCTCGGGATTGATGAAAATGTGGAGTTTTTAGGTTATGTTCCGGATGACTTTCTAAATCCTCTTTTTTCATCTGCAGATGTATTTGTTTTGCCGTCGGCATTTGGAGAATCTTTTGGCATAGTTATCCTGGAAGCTATGGCATCAGGCACTCCAGTGATTGGTACGAAGGTGGGAGGTATAGAAGAAATTCTCAGCAATGGTAATGGAATCTTGGTTCCACCATCAGATTCATCAGCTCTCGCAGATGCTATGCTCTCTCTCATAAATGATGCTGACTTACAGAGAAAAATTGTAAGGAAGGCTCTGCAAAAAGTGAAGGAAGAATATGACTGGAGAGTGGTGGTAAGAAAGGTGGTAGATGTTTATAAAAGGTAGATTAACAGCCATCACCTGTGCCACAGTATGGTTCTGATGAGTCCTGAATTGCTCCTGATGTCTACCTTGCTGTATACATCATTTATGACCTCGACCCCTTTGCTTATGCCGTTTATCCCTTCCTCCATAGCATCTATAGCCTTAAATGCTAAGCGAACCATTATCTTTGAGATCAACGGATTGCCGCCTTTCATTAATTTACTCACCAACCTTCTGGAATTGTAAACACTCAATTTCCATCCAGCTACCATGCAATCGACCGCCTCTTCAGGTAAATTTGAAAGATATGCAAAGCCCGCTTCCTTCCTTCTCTCTATTAGTGAGCCTCCCATTGGTATTAGTAATAGAGGAAATGTCCATCCTATGAAATCTTCACTCTTCAGGTTATCTATTAATTCCGTAGTCGCTATGTAATCCTCGGGAGTTGCATCTGGAAATCCTATGATGTAAGTGTAACATGGATACCAGTATGAATCGTTGAATAGATTTGAAGCCTCAATTAAAATATCTGGCCAGTCCTCAGGCTTGTATGGATAAACTTTTCCTCTGAAATATTTATTCACAATTCTTGGGCTTCCAGATTCCAAGCCTATCTGGGGAAATGCTGGCTCATCTTCACTCAATTCCTCGATTTCAGAGATATACCTCACAGCATCCTTCATGACCAATGCGGAAGCACATGATACATGGGAGAATCCAATCTTTTTTGAAACTCCATATTTCTCTGCGAGAGATATTGTAGATTCAAACAATTTTTTAACTGCATCTGAGTTTAACTGCAAACCGTTCGCTCCGTACAGCAGGACATCTTCTGTAACAAAACTTATGTTCTTTATGCCGTTCCTCAAATTGAATTCAATCTCCTTCAGAATGTTATCCAGTGGTATAGACCTGAATTTCCACATAGTTGGATTGCAAAAGCGACATCTCCTTGGGCATCCTATTGTTATTTGAACTAAACCGTTTCTGCTTGGAGTTGTTATTAGTGGAATTTTATCTACAGGTGCAAACTCTCCATGCACATATCTCGGCACCTCTTCACCCTTGAGAATTTTTTTAACAATTACAGGAAATGTTATCTGGCTTTCGCCATCATACAGCACATCTATCCCATATTTATCCTCATATCCTCTCAACTGCCAGTTACCGGGACCTCCTACAATCACTTTGAACTTATATTTATCCTTCAAATCCTTTATTTCATGTATTAACTTCTCAAACTCAAGCTCCGTGCATGTTGTTCCTCCGCCACTCAATGTTTTTAATGTCCAAGAAACCGGTGCCAGACCCTTTGGATCAAGCACATGCACTCCAACTATCTCAGTATCTTTATCAATAGCCTTTTTTATCATGTGGGGTGGAGTGATTATTACATCTTCTCTGCTGAAGCCAGAAGCAAGCAGAGAAGCCTCCACTTTACCCAAAGCATAAGGGGCATACTTTGCCCTCACACCATCGGTGGGTGTCTC
>JAMOPD010000127.1 GCA_027064745.1 Thermococcaceae archaeon | reverse complement strand
GGCAATATTCACATCCCTGAAGGTGTTTTCCATGAGCTTAACCATTTCACTTGTAGTTGAATCTGTTTTAAATATCTGGCCTTTAACAAATGAGCGATAGAGGATTTCAGCGAGGTCAGCACTCTCAGGGGTTATTCCACCTAAGATACGAGAGTTATAAACAAGTTCCTTAAAAATCCTGCCTGGCATGACTCTTTCAGGGGCATGAACCATGTAAAAGTCTTTTCCTGCTTTAAGCCCATTCAGCTTTTCAATGAGCTCTGCCATCCTCACTGTAGTCATCGGAGGTACTGTACTCTCAATGATCACGAGGGAACCTTTTTTCATTACGCTTGCGACAATTTTAACGGCATCCTCTAAATACCTGAGATTTGGTGTTTTGTCCTCTCTAAGAGGTGTTTGGACACAAATGAGATATGCATCTTTTTCCCTGATTTCTTCAGGATTTGATGTTGCTCTTAACATGCCCTTTTCCACAACATTCTTTAAGAGAGAATTGATTTCAGGCTCAATTATATGGGAGTTCCCATTATTTATTCTCCGCACAACCTCACTCCTTATTTCATAACCAATAACGTTAAATCCCACACTGGCAAACATTATAGCTGTGGGAAGGCCAATATAGCCAAGTCCAATCACTGCAATCTCAGCTTCTCTGTTTTTTATTTTCTCCATCATGCCCATCACCCAACCAGTAGAGCGTAAAACTCAAATTTAAGGATTTCCAAGAAACCATTTCAGAACAGATATGGTAACGTTTTCTAGCCATCTCTCCTGTGGTGTTTCCTCTTTATGTCGAGAGTCCATGCTCCCCTATAAATTCCTCCCTCAATAGAGAAATCATCAATTGAAAGCATAATAAACGTTTAAACATTAAATGCAATAGAGGTAAAAGATGAAAAATACAGCCCTACAATCGTTTTAAGGAAAGTCTTTTATTGTCCAAAAGTGTTCAGTATATTGGTGTGTAAGTATGAAGATATGGATAGATATCACAAATTCACCCCATGCTCACTTCTTTAAGGGTTTAATCAGAGAGCTTGAAAAAAGCGGTCATGAGGTTTTAATAACTACGAGAGAGTTTGATGGCTTAACTGAAATAATGGATATGTTAGGAATGGAGTACTACGTCATCGGCAGACATGGAGGCGCTACCTTAGAGGGCAAGCTCATGGCAAGTGCTGAGAGACAGTATAAACTCGCTAAGCTCATAATTGAGGAGAAACCTGACTTGGCAATATACAAACATTCAGCCGAGGCTCCAAGGGTGGCGTTTGGCCTGCAGGTGCCCTCAATAGGCTTCGTTGATAATGAAACTGCCATAGGACAGAACAAGCTGATTTTACCCTACACAAGCCTGCTCATATATCCAAAGGCTATTGATGCTTATGAGCTCTTGAAGAGCGGTGCTGACGCTAACGGTATGCGGCCAATAAATGGATTTGCAGAGCTGGCCCACCTTTACGGCTTCATTCCAAATAGGAAAGTCTTGAAAGAGCTCGGACTCAGAAAATATGATTATATCATAATGAGAACCGAGCCAATCAAAGCCAACTATTTCAACGCTGATTCTGAGAGAAGTGTTTTGGAGGATGTAATTCCTCTTCTACCGGATATTCCAATAGTCCTCTTCCCAAGAACAGAAGGTCAGCGGAAAAGGTTTGAACACTTTGAAAATGTGATTATGCCAGAGCATGCTGTAGATAGTTTAAGCCTTCTTTATTATGCAAAGCTTATGATAGGCGCTGGCGGAACCATGAACAGGGAAGCCATAGCTCTTGGAACTCCCACAATCTCCACATATCCTGGGAGGCTTTTAGCTGTTACCAAATGGCTCGTTGAGCTCGGAATAAAATTTTATTCAAACAATCCTCAGGAAGTTGCAGAGCATGCCCTTGAGCTGATGGAGAGAAATGGGATATACAAAAACCACATCAGAGCAGTGATTTCCAGCATGGAAAATCCAATTGATGTTATATTGAGAGAAATTGAAACCTATGATGAGGTAGGGACTTTTGAGGTCGAAAAGTCACTTAATACCAGCAATCCTTGGAGTTATATGAGCCTTAACGATGGCGGCGATAAACAGAAGAAGTACTGAAATAGGAGCTTTGAAGTTGAAAATCACTAAGAGAGTTTGAAATAAGAAGGGAACTTTCAAGTAATACCAGCAATCCTTGGAGTTATGTAAGCCTCAATGATGGCGGCGATAAACAGAAGAAGTACTGAAACTGAAAGTAGCTTTAGAGCTTTCACAGCTCCACTTTTAAACCTTTCTCCCGCTCTTCCGTCTCCTGTTGAGATCTCTTTATACCATAGGATACCCCCAACTCCAGCTAATATAACAGCAGGGATTTCTACAATACCATGTGGCAATAATGCCAACAGGACTCTATCTGCAGAGGCCTTGCCTGTGGAATACGCAAATCCTGCTACAAGCCCAACTATAAATCCATTGAAAGATATGAAAAACAGAGGACCGAGGCCAAAAAATATGCCTGAAATTGTTATCAGAGATGCCACCACAATGTTGTTCAGAAAAATCTTCTGAAAGTTCTGAAGAGGATCAGGGGATGGAATTCCAAAGCTTGCTGCAATCTTATGAACAACATTCATAGCCATCTGAGGGGATTCAAATGCTGCAAACAGTCCAATAAATGCTGAAAGTAGGAATAGACCTGATAATACAGCAAAAATTCGTTTTGGAGTTGAATGCTTCAGCATGCTATCACCCATTCTCGCTGTGGAGAGCATTTTTAAGTGCTATCTTGAAGTCCTCCACATTTATATATGGCATTTCAACGTCCATACGAAGAGCGAAAAAATCGTCTATCAGATTCTCAAGCTCCTCAATTCTGTGATGCCTCAACCTGTTCTCAAGCTCCTCTATTGTGCTCTCTGGGTGTATGAAAAAATCTCCGGTGATTTTTATATCCTCCACCAATCCGTCTTCCTCGTCA
>JAMOPD010000126.1 GCA_027064745.1 Thermococcaceae archaeon | reverse complement strand
AGGGTGAGTGAGATGAGGGAGTACAACATTGTTATCACGGGAGTTGGCGGTCAGGGAATCCTTACCGCGGCTAACCTGCTCGGCTGGGCCGCTTTAAGAGCGGGCTACAAGGTGCGCGTTGGTGAGGTTCACGGCATGAGCCAGCGCTTTGGAAGCGTTATCGCCTACGTCCGCTTTGGCGAGGACGTCTACGGCGCGATGGTCCCCGAGGGAAAGGCCGACGTCATACTGAGCTTCGAGCCCGTTGAAGCCCTGAGATACATCAACTACCTCAAGAAGGGAGGTTTAGTCTTCACCAACGCGAGGCCGATTCCGCCGGTTCAGGTCTCGATGGGCCTCGCGAGCTATCCAAGCCTTGAGGAGATAAAGAAGGTCGTCGAGGAGGACTTTGGCGGAAAGTTCATGGCCTTCGACGCCGAGAAGCTCGCCATGGAGGCCGGAAACATCATAACCACCAACGTCGTCCTCATCGGAGCGTTAACCCAGACGCCGGGCTTCCCGCTCTCGGCGGAGCACGTCAGGGAGGTTATCAAGGTCAGCGTGCCGAAGAAGGCCGTTGATGTAAACATGAGGGCTTTCGACCTTGGAGTTAAAGCCGCGAAGGAGATGCTGGGGCTTTGATTTTATTCTTTTTTATTCTAGTTGTTATGGCCTAATTCCAGTGCATACTGAGGTGCATGCGTTCTGGAGTAAGTGAAGTGTGGGGACAATACTCTGGCTTCGTAATGTTAATGTTTATATTTCCTGAGTAATTAAATGAAGGGGGTGGACTAATGTCAGGCAAGCCAGATTTAGTGTTTATTGAAGATATTCTCCAAAAATGGAAAGCATATAGGGTTCCAACAATACAAAGAGGGTTTGTTTGGAATGAACAACGGATAAAAGACTTCTTTGAATCTATAATTAATGGTCTTCCAGTTGGAGTGTTGATTCTTTGGACACCGAAAAATATATTTCCGAGTGTTCCTCTGGTTGATAGTGGTGATGACACTGATACAAACAATACCTATGTGTTAGATGGACAACAACGATTAACGTCTCTTTTCTTGGCTTATTATAATTGGGAAATTACCAGAGATGGAGAGAAAATATCCGTAAAACCAATATACTACGATCCAGAAAAGAAGGAGTTGTTTGTATCCTCATCGAAATCTGCCGAGAAAAAAGGTGTTAACTTATCTTTAATACTCAGAGCATTTGCACTTCAAGATCCAGTGGCTACGCGAGAATTAATGAAAAATTATTCCCACTTATTCCAAGAGCTTAGTGAAATTGCTAGAAAAATCTTGAAATATAAGATACCATACTATGAACTAGAAGAAGACTTAGATTATGAGACTGCAGCCGATATATTTGTAAAAGTAAACTCTGCTGGTGTAAAAATTGAAAATATGCACATGTTCTTTTCCCTTTTTGTTGGCAAACTACCAAGAGAACACTCTGACATTAGAGATAATATACTTGCAATTTATGAAAAATATGGAAGCAGAAAAAATAGTTTTGGCCTGAACTTCGAGACAATTCTAAGGTTTATTTTTCACAACCTTGGAGCTAAACAGACACAGATTGGAGATAAGAGAAGATTCAAGAAGACAATAAGTGAGGTATGGGAAAGATACAGTGGAAATATAGAAGAGTTAAGAGACATAATCTCCAAATCTGAGAAATCCATTGACATAACATTGGAGTTCCTAGAAAAAGAACTTGGAATTGTGAATACACGCTTCATACCCTCTCAGAATGCTTTATTGCCTTTGTTCAAATTCTTTTATGTGAATGAGTATAGAGAGCTAAAAGAGGTTCCAAGATCTGAAAAGCAAAAACTTGCAAAGTGGTTTATACTAGCGTCGTATAGTGGGAGATATTCTGCAAATTCTAGAATAGATAAAGATCTAGAAATTATCACTAAAGGAAATTTTCCGATTAATGAACTAATGAAATATCTCAAGGAAGACCAATACTTTACAATTAAGGATTTTCTCAAGGATTCTGATAAATTTGCCGATGCTACAAAGGTTCAGGGACGTAAGTATCTTATGCTCCTGATAATTGCACTATTTAAGAAGAATGCTAGAGACTGGACAATTCAGGAAAAACCAATACTAGAAAGAATAAAAGAAGATGCCAACAGGTATAATATTCATCACATCTTTCCAAGAGAATTTTTGAAAAACAAAGGCATTATCGACAATGACATAATAAATGACCTGGGAAATTTGACAATAATCGACCAGACAGTAAATACTAGCATAGGTAAGACTGCCCCAGACACATATTTACCACAATATAAAAAATTCTTGAATGAACATTTTATCCCTGATGACGCTGAGTTATGGTCAATTAAAAATTTTGAAAAGTTTCTCAGAGAAAGGAGAAGGCAGATCTATGAATTCATATTATCTAACGTGCTTTCATAATTCTTTTCTTTTTAACATACTCGCCAGCTCTACGAGATAGGCTTCGCGAGCTTCAGCTGATTCTTTTTCCAAAATCCTTATAACTTACCCCCGGGTAAGTAACTTACGGTGGGGTAAGTTGCTGTTCGACCTCCAGCCGAAGAGGAGAAGGGAGGATCTCTACGATAGGGAAGAAGAGCTCAAGGAGGTTTACGAAGCCGTTGAGCTCGGAGAAACGCTAGTTCTTCTGCTCGGCATCAGAAGGCTCGGCAAAAGCTCCCTCCTCAACGTTGCGCTCTCCGAATCTGGAAAACCCTTCTCCAAGATTGACGTTCGCTCGCTGTACTTCACCCACGGTTCGATTCCCCAGGAGTTGCTTGCGAGAAAACTCCTCGAAGGCCTTCTCAAGTCTCTGAAGGGAAAAGACAAAGTGAGAATGGAACTTGTGAAGGCTCTCTCAAGGATTAAGGGGGTTAAAGTTTTGGGTCTTCAGGTGGAGTTTGATGAAAAGCCCGACCTTGCAGGACTTCTTGAGAGGCTTGACGCATGGGCCGAGAAAACCGGGAGGAG
>JAMOPD010000125.1 GCA_027064745.1 Thermococcaceae archaeon | reverse complement strand
GTAGACCACGAGCACCTTGAAGAGGAACCACAGGCCTTCCACGATATAGAGAGCCGGACCTGTAAGGTTGAGGTTAAACATTGAACTCAGCGTGAAGGGAATGAAGAGCACGACCTCGATGGCGGCCATTGCAAAGCCCCTGACCGCGTCGGAGAGGTAGAACAAAGCGAGATTTCTTCCACTGTATTCTGCCAGCATACCTTCAGCTATTTCGGTCTCTGCTTCAGCTATATCAAAGGGTAGTTTTGCGAGCTCTGCTGGGGTAACTATGAGGAGTGCTATGAAGAGGAGCAGGATACCTATACCAGCTAACGGTCCTACGAGACTCCACACAGGGGTTGTGGCAATAGTGGTCAGTGAAAAGCTTCTATATACCAAAGCAAAGCCCACTATTACCGTTGCCAGGGGCATCTCATAGCTCATCATGAGCACCATTTCTCTCTGGGCTCCAACTGATGAGAATGGGCTTCCTGAGGCAAAGCCGCCAATTGCCATTGCGAGTGACTGGAGTGTTAGGAGATAGAGTATGACAACCAGATCACCATAGCCATCAAGTGGAGCCTTGAGCACCCCAAAGGGTATGTATAAGAGTAGTGTCATTGATGAAGCGAATGCTATAAGAGGCATTGCATTGAAGAGCCATGCAACTGCATTTTCCGGAACTATTGTCTCCTTAAGGAGGAGCTTTCCAACATCCCAGAAAGGCTGTCTTATTGGCGGCCCTATCCTGGATGTTAGCCTCGCGGATACTCGTCTGTCAATACCCTTATAGACCAATCCAAGGAAGATTCCAAGAATTGGAAAGGCAAATGCATAGGTTATGAATTGGGGGGTCATTCTCTCACCCCCAGCTCTCTCTTAACCCTCATAGTTTTTTCAATCGCCTTCTTGTGTATGAGTGAGTAGTCTATAACCCTGCCGTCCCTATTCTTCACAACGGCAATCCTGTCATTACAGCACAAACACGGGTCAATGTATGCTACGACTATTGGAATATCTGCCACTTCCGCACCCAACAGCAGAGATCCCCAGGTGTTGATGTTGTTGTAGCTTGGAGCAACGACCTTCCAGACAGCTGGGCCATCTCTCGTTCCATCGTACTTAAGGTAGTGCACAACCTCTCCTCTTGGTGCCTCATGCATTCCGATGCTCTCTCCAGCTTTCTTCTTTATCCTGCTCAGCAGAACCACGTAGTTTGGAATCGCCATTATCTTTCCTTCTGGCATGTTCTCAACGCAGAATTCAATTATGTCTAAACTCTGCTCTATCTCGTAGAGCCTGACGAGGGTTATGTCATAGGCATCCCCTTTTGCCTCTCCAACGATGTCCTGTGGAACTATGGCTTTTACTCCTATGTCTGCGTATGCATCATAGGGGTTGTCCTGTCTGATGTCCATCCTTAATCCTGCTGCCCTTGCAACCGGACCGCACACGTTTAGTTTAAGTGCCATTTCCTTCGAAAGCTGGGCAACTCCCCTGCTTCTGGCCTTATAGATCGGATCAGAGAGGAATACATTCTTCATTTCCTCTGTGAATGTTCTGTAGAAGTCAATTGTATCTTTTATAGCTTTTATCTGGGATTCCTTGATGTCCCTCCTGACCCCCCCTATCATGAAGACCGAATAGTTTATTCTGTTTCCTGTAAGCAGTTCCAGTAAATCTAGAACTTTTTCTCTTCCCTTCCATGTCCAGAAGAGAAGGGAGTCAAAACCCATTTCATGCGCTATAACGCCGAGCCAGAGAATGTGACTGTGTATCCTCTCAAGTTCAGCTATTATAGGCCTTATGTACTGAGCTCTTGGGGGGGCTTCAATTCCCAGTGCTTTTTCGCTTCCAAGGACAAAGGCGTATGGATGAGAGATGGAACATATTCCACAGATTCTCTCTGCCAGGTATAGGCTTTGAATGGCGTTCCTCTTCATGCCCATGTACTCTATTCCCCTGTGGGCAAAGCCTCTCTTTACATCAACCTTGACGATTTTCTCTCCCTCGACCTCGACCTCGACTCTTATCGGTTCTTTGAGTGCGGGATGAATCGGACCAACAGGAATGTAATATTGGGTCTTCCCCATTACTCTCCCCTCCTTATCTCATTAACGCTTTTATGGGTGTGTTTAACCATGTCCTCAACTCCGTACTCATCTCTTCTCCAGGGATACTTGCCCTCTGGCCAGTCGTCTGGAAGGAAGAGGTGCCTCTTGTTCTTCAGCCCTTCGAATTCGACTCCAAGCATCTCTCTAATTTCTCTCTCATTTGTTTCCGCTCCGGGCATCAGATCCGTGATTGTCGGCAGAACGAGGTTGCTTTTTGGGAGGTCAAACTTCAGCACGATGCTAACCTGTCCCCATGGAAAGCCGTGGTAGAGTGCAAATCCGTAGATCATCTTTATTGTATCCCCTCCTTTATCTTCTCCCGTTATGAAGTGTAAGTGTGGATAATCAAGCTTGAATATCTCTTCCACAGTTTTTCTAAATGCATCTTTGTCTATTTCCATCCAGATTTCCTTGTAAGATTTCTTTTTTCTGACTCCCATAGTGTATTCCCTAATTTCATGAGAGATGATCACTTCCCCAAGAGCCTCCTGGAGCTTTTCAAGAACCTGTTCCGCTGTTAATTGTTCCCCTCTCATTCTTTCCCCTCCAGTTGTTTTTCGAGTTTCTCTATCTTAAGCCACGCCTTGACAACTCCATCGATTATGGCCTCCGGTCTCGGCGGACAGCCGGGGACATAGACATCGACCGGGATTATCTCGTCTATTGGTCCAACTAGGTTGTAAGAGTCATAGAACACTCCCCCTGTTGTTCCGCAGTTTCCTACAACCACAACTGCCTTTGGATCAGGCATCTGCTCATATATTCTCCTCAACTTGTCTGCGAAGTCTCTTGGTATTGCCCCTGTTACGAGGAGCACATCCGCATGTCTCGGACTGCCGACGAGTTTAATTCCAAATCTTTCCGCATCATAGCGCGGTGTCAGTGCTGCTATGATTTCGATATCACAGCCATTACAGCTCCCTCCAGAGGCATGAAAAACCCAGAGAGAGCGTTTAAAGTTATACAGCTTTCCCATTTTATACACCTCCCACTAGGATGAAGAGTATTATGGCTCCTATTCCAAGATACCAGAGTATGTAGTCTCTTAGATCACCAGTGTGCATTCTTTTGAGAGCTACGTAGTACTCATCTAATGCTGTGATGAAGCCCCAGTATATATCCCCAGCTCTGACCATTATTTTCTCCTTCGAGGGCTCTACATTTCCGCTGAGATAGGGTTTTACCTGCTCTGTATTTGGCTTATAACTTGGATTGCCCCGTGAGTATATGATGTAGCCTATGATTCCAAAGAGGATTAGGAATATCAGCCACAGCACGGGATCCCAGAATCCTGAAGGTGATAATAGAGTAAAGTTCATACCAGACCACCCCATGACTGGTATTGTGCCAGCTTGATGAGAGCATCAACAGCTGGATAAATTAGCTTATTCAGCACTACATTCGGGAACAGACCGAAGAGGATACATAGTATCGCCAAGATTATCATTGCAGTCACCATCGGCTTCGGAACTTCTCTGACCTCTTCGTACTTCTCAAGCGGCGGTCCAAGAAATGCCGATGCAAAGACCTTAACAAATGAGGCAAGTGTTAAAACACTCGTTACCATTGCAAAGACAGCCAGCAGAGGATTGAGCTGGTATGAAGTTTCATATATGAGGAATTTGCTTGCAAAGCCGTTGAATGGGGGCAAGCCAGATATTGCCGCGGCTCCAACTATGAAGGCTATCGTAGTATAGGGCATCTTTCTCGCTAAGCCACCCATCTCATTGAGATTTCTCGTGCCTGTTACGTAGAACAAAGCTCCAGCTGTCATCAGGAGGAGGCTCTTGTAGATGATATGGTTAATTATGTGGAATATACCACCTGCCATTGCAGCCCTTCCAAAGGCTGAAAGCTTTGCCGGGTCGTTGAGAACGGTTAAACCAACGCCGACACCTAGGAGCATATAACCAGTCTGTGAGATAGCGTGGTAGCTCATAAGCCTTTTTACATCTTTTTGAACTAAAGCCATGGTAACGCCTATGAACATTGTTAAAACTCCGAGGATGCTCATTATCCAGCCGACCCTTGCCATGTTCCATGTAATGGCTCCGAAGAGGCTGAAGCTCACCCTGAACAGGGCGTAGAGGCTTGCATAAGTCGCCACCAGCAGTGTTGGGTTTATTCCTGCAGGAACCTCTGTATACGCATCGGGCACCCAGTAGTGCATCGGAACCGCACCGCACTTCATTGCAAATGAAACGAAGAGCAATCCTAAGGCAATCATGTCCACGGTATCAAGATGTATCTGCCTGCTCAGATAGGCCATGTTGAGGTTTCCATACTGACCATAAAGCAACCCTATAGAGAAGAGAACCATCAGTGAAGCGACCGAGCTGACCATGAGATACTTGATTCCGGCCTCGCTTGCCTCGCCGCGGTAGTTTCTGAAGCCAACTAAAGCTGAACCTGCTATACCTGCTACCTCAAGGAACACGAAGAGGTTGAACAGATCTCCTGTCAGTACCATACCAATAATTCCGACTTCGAGGAGGAGGAGCAGGGCGTAGTACTTCTCAAGGCCCGTTTCCATCTCAACGTGGCTGTATGAATAGAGCGCCCCGATAAAGCTCATGAGAGTCGCTGAAAGTGCCATGAAAGCCCCCATGGCGTCTATCTCGAATATAATCCTGACTGGAACTCTGTATCCCGAGGGAAGAACCAGTGTAGGTTTGTTTGCACCAAAGACGTATACAATGATTCCTTTGCTGAGAACTTCCTGAAGTAGGAGGAGTGACAAGCCAAAGGTTATGACTGTGATTATCAGTGCCCAAATGGCGGCTATATTCTGACGTTTCTTAAGTAAAGGAGTTGTGAATGCTCCGAATAGAGGAATAGCTATCATTAAAGCTGGTAAGTGCTCCATCATCCTCTCAGCCTCCTAATCCTTGTAACATCTAATGTTCCATAATGCCTGTAGATATTGACGGCAAAGGCCAGCATAAGGGCTGATACAGCAACACCGATAACGATGCTCGTCAGGGTCAATGCTTGTGGTGTCGGCAGAACCATGTTGCCAACTGCCTTTTTTGGTGCTAATGTGTATATTGGAGCATAGCCTCCTTTGACATAGCCCAGAGCTATCAGGAAGAGGTTTACAGCACTTTCCAGGATTTCAACTCCTATGACGACCTTTATCAGGTTTCTCTTAAAGCCTATTGTGTAGAATCCTAAAGCCAAGAGGAGCGCAACTACGATGAAGGGAAAGTTTATTGCTATTATATTACCATTCATCTTTTTTCCCTCCCAGGAGCAGGAAGAATATCAACACTATGCTTGTGAGGCCAGCTAAGACCTTCATTCCGACGAAGATGTTCATATATGCTAATGTTCCACCTGTGTTAAGATAACCCGGATTTATGCCAATTGGAGTTTTGCCTCCAAATATGAACCCGCTGTTAGCTATAACGTTCTTGAAGAATGTGTATCCCATCAGGCCGAGAAGTGCAGTGCCCAGAAAACCAAGAGCGCCTATGCTTTCAAGTGGGCTTAATGGAACTTTCTCAAATCTCTTTTTGACAATTTCATCTTCACACGCCACTATCAGCAGAGCCAATCCGCTTGCAAATACAGCTCCCCCCTGGAAACCACCACCTGGTGTTAAATGCCCATGGAGGATGATGTATGCACCGAAGACGAGTATCAATGAAGCCAATATTCTGGTTGTTGTTTTGATGATTGTGGTTGTCATGAGCTCACCTCCTTTCTGCGAAGTACCATCAGGACACCGGCAACTGCGGTGAAGAGAACAGTGGCCTCACCGAGGGTATCGAAACCTCTGTAGTCAAATACTATGCTTGTCACAACGTTGTTTGCAGATGCCTGCTCCTGAGCGTGGGTTATGAAGTAGTGATCCATTTCAGTGTGAGGTGGAGCACCAAAAGGTCTCAAACTCATTGTCGCGGCCAGCAGGAAGAGCGTGAATCCGAGGAAAGCAAACAGACCTAGGGCTTTTCTCATTCTATCACCTCCTCATCTGTGGTGTTCTTTATCGCAAGCAGGTACATCGCTGTCGTTAGACATGCTCCAACTCCTGCCTCGGCTATTGCAACATCTGGTGCCTGAAGGATATAGAACTCCAGCGAGAGAATCAAGCTGAAGACAGCCATTGCAATGACAGCTGATATCAGATTCTTGAATCTTATGGCGGCTGTTGCACTTATAATAAGTCCAAGCCCAACTAACACCTGCAATGCCCAGAATAGCGCACTAAAGTTCATAGCCTCCCCTCCAGTTCATCTATTACAGCTCCATGTGGCCTAATACCAGATTTTCTTGCCGCTCTACCTATGGCATGTGCTCCCACTGGGTTTGTCAAGATGAGGAATATCACCACTAAGGCTGAGTGTATTCCTATTGTTATCCATGCAGGGTCTTTTGCTACCCAATAGTAAGAGTATATTGAATAGGTCACCGTGGCGAGAACTATGAATATCGTACCAAAGGTCGTACACTTTGTGGCAGCATGTATTCTTGTATAAACATCTGGAAATCTTAGTAGCCCTATGCTTGCTAAAAAGTTGAATGCGACTCCTATTGCAAGGAAAATTCCTATGATCCACTCTATCATGTTCCATCACCCTCACATTTGCATGCAATTCCTACTCTTTTTCTCACTAGATATCTTGCGATGTATAACGTGGCTATGTAGCTTAGAACCGCATAGACTAAAGCGACGTCAATGAACACAGCCTGCTTTGTTATGACCCCATAGAGAACCATGACTCCGGCAGTTGTTGTTGTCATTGAATCTAATGCAACTGCTCTATCAGGAATTGTTGGGCCAAGTAACAATCTAATCAGAGTTAACATAGCTGAAAACAACAGCAGGATTAAAGCCCACATAAACAAACTCACAACTGTCATTCTCCAATCCTCCTTGCCCATTTTGGAAGATAACCACAGAGATCTTCAGGAGTAGGCTTTTCCTTTCCTTCAGGAACGTTAATCCAGTGAACATAGAAGTTGCCTTCGTCATCGATTTCAAGTGTAAATGTTCCTGGTGTTAGGGTTATTGAATTGGCGAGCAGAGTTTTGCTCTCATCCCTTGTAAGCCCTGGAGATATTTTGACTATTCCCGGTCTTATTTTCCCTGTTATAACTCTGTAGGCGACATCAAGGTTTGCCTTTGCCATTGCAAAGAAGAATGGGCCAATTGCATAGATTATGAACAGTATCCACCTCTTTGGATTGAAGAAGTATTCAAGTTTTTCGCTCATGATGTTCCTTGTTGCATACCCTATGATTGCTGCTATCACCACTCCCGCTATAAGCTCCGCTGGACTCCATGCGATTATATTTCCTGAACCTGCCGTTAGGATTAAGTAGACGATTAGAGACCATATGAAAGATGTGGCAAATCCCATTTTCCCACCTCAACTTTAAGTTTTAAACCGATAGAGGGCGTATTTTCCTCAAATCTCAATGACAGGTTGTCAGAGAATTTATAAATACGTTTCTAAAACAAAAGGTTAAAAACCTGAAATTTGACAAATATAAAGAGTTCTGAGCTTTACATACCTCCAAAAAAAGGTTCTCCAATGCATAAATTAGAATTCGAATGTACAGAAGCGTTCTTTGATGTTTAGAGACGAATGAAAGCGTGAAAATTGTAGAAAAGAGAGGAACAAAATGGGGGAAAAGAGATCACTTTTTCTACTGCTTCTTCTGTGCTTTCTTCTTCTCTTCTGCCTCTTTGATCCTCTCCGCTATCTCATCATTCTTGAGCCATCTGAGGTTGTCGTCGTACTTGTCATACGTTGCGAGAAGGAATTCATCGCTCATCTCCAAAGCATTGACAGGACAAACATCCACACACTGCTTGCAGAAGACACATCTACCAAGCCACAGCCTCACCTTCCTGACCTCGGGTATGTATTCAAAGACTCCCGCAGGACAGACCGTAACACAGAGCCTGCACCCAACGCATTTATCCACATGGTAGATGAGCTTTCCCCTGAAATCCTTTGGAACAGGTACAGGTTCGTTTTTTGGGAATGGATTTGTGGCTGGTTTTTTGAACAAGTTTCCGAGAACCACAGATAAAGTTGGTGGAAGTTTCATGCTATCACCTCCGAGATGTCAATTGCTATAAGCAGCGCTCCTATAATTGACGCTGGAAGTATTCTGAGCCAGAATAACTGCACAGCCTGGGTTATCCTGAGCCTTCCAGTTACAGCTCTAAAGATGCTCATGCTTAGGAAGAGCACGGCAAAGACCTTAAGTGTGTGGAAGATTAAGTCTGCTATTATGGCGCTTACACCGCTTAGCCCGAACAGGCCGCTTATGCCCCACGGAAAGAATATGGCCACGACTAAGCTTGCGCTTATAAACTCCTTCAAAGCATTGCTGAGCTTGAACAAAGCCAAATGTCTTCCGCTGTATTCTACCATTGGACCTTCAGCTATCTCCTCCTCTGCTTCTGGAATGTTAAAGTACCCCACCTCTATCTCACTCGCAAGCCATGCGAGGAAGACGAAGAGGAGTATCACAGCGCCTATAAATGTTAGAGGGGTTCCAATTTCCCATATGT
>JAMOPD010000124.1 GCA_027064745.1 Thermococcaceae archaeon | reverse complement strand
TATCCCCTAAAGACCTTCACCTACGAGCTGTTGGCCTATCGCGAGCCTGAGAACTGGGGGACGCCGAGGAAGGTTGATGCGGAGAGCGTGTTTTTGGCCGACAGGTGGAGCTATCCTTTCACCTACGACAACGTTGATCCCTACAAGAGAACCGTCCTCATAGCCCCACACGGCAAAGACCCCGTTCTCGTCGGAATCAGGGGGATTGACAGGGGAAAGGTTCTCCAGACCTTTGAGATGGTTCGCTTCGGCGAGCCCATCGCTTTTTACCAGCTCTACAAGACGAACCAGAACACCGACGACCACCTGACTCCCAAGAAAATCGGCGAGCTGAAGCTATACGACAGCGCCGTGGTAAGGGGAAGGGTTTCTAGGCCGTACTGGGAGCGCGGGAGGCATGTTTTCTTCGAGCTGGAGGACGAGACAGGAAGAATTAGGGTTGCCGCCTTCGAGCCGACGAAGAAGTTCAGGAACTACGTTAGGAAGCTCCTGCCTGGGGACGAGATAATCGCCGCTGGAGGGATTAAGGAACACGATGGCGTTCTAACGCTCAACCTCGAAAAGTTCTATCCTATAAAGCTCGTCCCGAAAATCGAGTACAGAAAGCCCAAGTGCCCGCGTTGCGGGGGAACTATGAAGAGCAAGGGCGACTACCTCAAGTGTAAGCGCTGTGGCTACAGAATGCCGAAAAAGCTGATTCCGGTTGAAGTCCCTCGCGAGCTGGAGAGGAAAATCTACGAAGTGCCGCCAGACGCGAGGAAGCACCTTTCGAGGCCGCTGGTGTTACCGGGCGGAGAAGAGAAGATCTTAATTGTGGTATGAGATTATCCTATTTTACCAGTTGCATTTTTGATAAACCAATCACCTTTCCTTCAGAAAATCCAATATATCCATTGCAGCTTCAATTGACCGTTTAAGACTATCTTTATTGAGACTGACTTTAGTCTTTTTTGTTGAAAGTTTTTTTGACACCCACTTATCTTGAATTTCAATAGTGGTTGGGTTGTCTATATAATGATCTGCAGCAGTTCTATATAGGTATAATGATATAATCTCTGCATCATAACCATTTTCGAGCAATTCTCTTATGAACATACCAAATGAATAATAATCTTGATTAGTTTTTGTTCCAAGTTCTTTCTTGACATATTTACGCTTACATCCCCAAAAGTTAAATAAAGCTAGAAATAAAGAACTTATAATCCGTCTTATGTACACTTCTCCTAACTCATTAACATGCTCTTTAACGAAAAGACTTATATTATCAAAAAAATCTGTTGGATCAAGTTGAGTTACTCTTTCATTCCCTCCAAGCATATAATGGCCACCTTTGAAGCCAACTCCCTTTGTCCGCGTTCTCGAAGCTCTTTTTTAATTTCTTTGGAGATTTTTTTCCATTCCTCCCATGTTCCCCTAGGGAATACTAACTCAATAAATCGTAGTGATGAATCCGTAGGGTCTACAAACACTTCAATTTTTGGTCGTCCAAGCTTTGGATATTTTGCTTGTAATGTTTGAATTAATATAAACAAGGTTTCTAGTGTAACCGCGTTTCCAAGGATTTCTGCCACTAACTTTCCATCAACATTCCCCATAGCTCCTGGGATATTAACTGTCTCTTGTGTCATACTAATATTAAGATGCAACATGTTTCCCTGAGGAAGCTTAATAGCAATTCTTGATCCGGGTCCTATGTTGGTGATATTCTCACTACTTTTTAGTTGATTGTCAACGTATGAAATTACCATCTCTACTCACCCTGAGGTACTCTCTCCCACATTAATTTGGGAATCCACTTGACTACATACAGAGGCTCCCCTCTGATAGTTTTGACCTTAGTATTTTTAGAAACCATTGCAGGTTCAATCTCAATCCTTATTTTGTATTCTCCGAGACTCTCATCTATGTACTTAACCTCTTCATATGCTGAATCGAATGTAGTTATCTTTACTTGCTTCCATCCCTCTTTGATGGTCTCTCCCGGGGACAAGACAGGGTTTTCTTTAACTTCTTCAATACTCTCTCGTGATGGATAAGCTGAAATTCCTGTGGCAATATTAACTTCGAATTCAGTCCCAAAAGGCGTAGGTTCCTGTAAGGGAATAGCGTCCACAAGAGCTACTCTAAATTGGATAATGGTACCATCCGAGAGTTTCATCTTACCCCATTTGGCATCTATAAGTTTAAAAGTTGGCATATTAGCTCACCAAGATATTTTAAGCAAAGAAAGTTTAAAAGTTCTTCGTATTAGCCAAGCCGTAACTTATAATAAATTTATCCTGCCAAAAAGCTTAAAGTGATAATTGCCATTATCATAATGGTGATTATCACATGACCAAGTTCATGAACAGGAATGAGGAGCTTAGGGCACTCAGAGAACGGCTTTCAAGCGAGAATTTTGAGCTAATCATCATCTATGGCAGGAGGCGCGTTGGAAAGACCCGTCTCGTTCTCGAAGCAGTGAAAGACGTCCCCCACGTTTACTACTTGGCCATTGAAGGGGACAACCTGAGGCACTTTCGAGAAACAGCGGAGAGGGTTTTTCCGGAGATAAAATACGCCCGTGGAAGCTGGGAGGCACTCCTCCACGCCCTGAAAGGAAAGGTAATTGTCATTGACGAGTTTCCCAACCTGATAAAAGAAGACCCAGGAGTTCTAAGCGAGTTGCAGAGGGTCATTGATACTGACCTTTCGGATTCAAACACGAAGCTAATTCTCCTTGGCTCTTCGGTAAGCATGATGACGGAGAAGGTGCTCAGCTACAAAAGCCCCCTCTACGGAAGGAGGACGGGCTCAATGAAGCTCAGACCCTTAAAGTTCTTTCACCTAAGAGAGTTCTTTCCAAATGCGAGTTGGAAGGAACTCGTGGAGGTCTACGGTATGACCGATGGCATTCCTTTCTACATAACGCAGGTTCGGTTGCCCTTCTGGGAGTGGCTTGACAGGGAGCTGAGGAACCCTGTAAGCTTCTTCCGCGATGAGGTG
>JAMOPD010000123.1 GCA_027064745.1 Thermococcaceae archaeon | reverse complement strand
CGCTCTATCAATGCACCCAATGAAAAGATTATCTTTGCATCATCTTTAAGTCCAAGCTCTGCCCTCGCAGCTTTCTTCTCAATAATCTTCAACCGCCCTGGATTAAAACCATTTGGAATGGAATAGACGTTAAGATTAAACTCCCTCAACAAAGGCACGTCTTTTTTATTAACCCTGAGCAACGCATCTGCGTTCCTCCACGTCCAGTAAATCTTCTCGTTTCCAGAATTATACTCCCTCAAAAACCAATCCCTGTTCTCGTGGATTGTAATCACAACGGGAACTTCAAACTCCTTAGCAAGCTTAACCCCTGCATACCCGCCTGGCCACGTAAAGTGAGCATGAATTAAATCGAACTCCAGTTTCTCACGCTCGATAACCCGCATAGCGGCTTTGAAGAAGTTGTCACCGAGGCGTTTTCTGAAGAACTCAACGGGCAGGTGGAAGAACCTCGGATAATAAACTCTAACGTTGTCGTACTCATAATCACGGAGGTTCCTGTTAGAGCCATAAGGTTGGGGGGAGATTACATAGATCTCATTAAAATGTCTGGCAAGATACCTGACCTGCTCCTTGACGAAAATCCCGCCGTAGTGCCGGTTGTCCCCATCAGGATACGAGTTCGTGATTATCAGCAAGTTTTTATCCTTAAATTCACTCATAGGGTCCCCACCAGTATCTGCACTACCCGCTCACTTGCTCTTCCATTTCCAAACCTATAGGTGTAGGTTTTGCCCATTGGTTCAAACTCCCATATAGCCTTAAGTATTTTTTCTTTATTGGCACCAACGAGGGTATTCCACCCATCTTCCACGGTCTCAACCCACTCTGTCCTCTCCCTTAGGGTTATACATGGAACCTTGAGAAAATAAGCCTCCTTCTGGACACCTCCTGAATCAGTTAAGATCTTCTTGGCGTTTTCTTCGAGAACGAGCATGTCCAGGTAACCCACCGGGTTGATGAGGATAATGTTATCTGCTTTGGAAACGATTTCCATCAACCCATAAGCTTCAAGGTATTTTCTCGTCCTCGGATGAGCTGGAAAAACTATAGGTTCACCGCTCTCAACAAAGGCATTTATTATATTTTCAAGTTTCGATCTGTCATCAGTATTCTCGGCCCGATGAACCGTTGCAAGCAGATAATTTTTGGATCTCAACCCAAGCTCCCTTAAAGTTTTTGATTTGTCCCTCGCGATTTTTATATTGTGGAGGAGAGCATCATACATTACGTCTCCAGTTAAATAAACTCCGGTGTTAATTCCTTCTTTGTAAAGATTCTCTACAGCGGTTTCTGTTGGTGCAAATAGGTAATCACTAATGTGATCAGTTAACACTCGATTAACCTCCTCAGGCATTCTTTTATCAAAGCTCCTCAGCCCAGCCTCAACGTGGGCGATTTTTATATGAAGTTTAACGGCCGCCAAGGCGCCGGCGAGTGTCGAGTTTGTATCCCCATAAACCAAAACCAAATCCGGTTTTTCTTTAATCAGAACTTCTTCGATTCTCTTTATCATTTCTCCAGTTTGATACCCATGACTCCCAGAGCCAACGCCAAGGTAATAGTCCGGTTCTGGGATGTTGAGCTGCTCAAAGAATATCCTGTTCATATCATAATCATAATGCTGGCCAGTATGAATTACAATCTCATCAAAGTGTTTTCTTAGCTCTCTCGAAACAGGAGCCATCTTAATGAACTGAGGACGGGCACCTACTATGGTTGCTATTCTCATTTCAACACCTCCGAGTACAGTTTGAGAAGTCTCTTCTCCATCACGTCCCATGTGTAGTTCTTTAGAAAAATCTTCCTGCCGAGATGCCCTTTCTTCCTGATAATTTTTGGATTGTCCCTCAGATATTCAAGCGTTCTCTTAACGTCCTCCTCTGAGTACTCTACAGGAACAACAAACTTCTCGGCCAGCTTCTCGGGGAGAGTTCCTTTGACAACGAGAACGGGAGTTTTAAGACACATCGCCTCGAAGAGTTTGTTAGGTGAAGCTATACGGTTGTTAAGGACACTGGGGTCATAGAGAATAAAGGTCAGGTGAGCTCTTGCCAGCTCCCTGAGCGCTTTATCATGAGGGAGATAACCCAAGAAGATTGCACCTGACTCCCGGATAATGTTCTCTAGAACTCCACCACCAGCGACCCTAAGTTCTACTCCGAGCTCCCGTGCTATTTTGCTTATTTCTTCGATAAACCGACCCCTTGACAATACTCCTCCATAGAACACAGTGAATCCTTTACCCTTTTTTACTATCATCTTGAGTGGGTTCACTGTATTAAACACGACCAGGGCTTCTTTTGGTCTTGCCCTTTGGGAGAGTATGCGAGTCATCTCATAATTAACAGTTATTACAACATCTGCCATTCGTATGAAGTAACTGTCAATTTTCTGGATTAACATCTTGACGATCATACTTTGAACAAAGCTCTCATAGAGATCGTGCACATCATAGACCCACTTCTTGCCCTTAATGTACTTGAAAAGGAGCCCCAAAAAAGCAGTATCAAAATCGTGGGTGTGGATCGCATCGAAATCCTTCTTAGCCATGAAAATGAATGCTTTGATGTAGAAGACAGGAAGCTTAACCAAGAAGTCAAAAAAACTGCCGTATCTTGACTTAGGCCCAAACCTCACAACCCGAATTCCTTCGACGGTTTCTTCCCGCGGATACTTTCCCTCCCTATCCCACGCCAAAACAATGACCTCATGCCCAGCATTAACGAGGCTTTTGGCCTCCTTATAAACGCGCGGATCTGGTTTAAATGGGTTCGTAACCAGCATAACCACCCTCATCCAATCACCTGAAAGCTTTCTTTCCCACCATCAGCCCGGCTATGAAACCGAGGCTTATCAAGTTGTGGAACAGCCACATCACCGGGGGCAGGGCAAGGGCATCAACGTTTTTAGTCTTTCTCCAGAGCCTGACCCCCTCCCCGAAGAGACCGGCCCAGTACAGGACAAAGAGGGGAACCAGAAAACGCCAGAAGGGAATCAATGCCTCAAACCCAAGG
>JAMOPD010000122.1 GCA_027064745.1 Thermococcaceae archaeon | reverse complement strand
TCCTTGGAACCACCACGTGCACGTTATCCGCACTTGATAGTATGTCCACGCTGTACTCCCTACCCGGAAGGTACTCCATGGCAAGGAGCTCCGGAAACTCATCACCCAAGATGTTGTGAAGCTCTTCCATCGTCACCTTGGAGCTGTCGGGTTTCTCTTTGAAGAACACCTCCTTCCTGTTGATATTTTTGTAAACGATTCTGAATCCCCTCATTCCGCTTGCAACCGGCGGTTTAACCACAAACGGAAATCCCAGCTTTTCGGCAGAGCTTTCCAGATCATCCCACGTTCGAACTGCATAAAACTCAGGGTAAGGGACGCCAACTTTCTTGGCAATTTTCATAAGTTCCTTTTTGCTGTTGGCAAGCTCTATAGCTTCATAGCCGGAAACGGCCACTTTCGTGCCAATTTTCTCGAAATCTTCTTTGTATCTTGCCAGGGGATAAAGTTCAGCCGTTACTTGAGGAAGAACCACGTCAACTTCCTCCTTTTCACAGATATCCAACAGAGCGGGGATGAATTCCTCGCTACTTGCGGGAGGAACTTGATAAAATCTGTCACACAGGTACTTCCCGACGACTTCTCCCTTCATGTCAACTCCAATAGTTATAACTTTTCGATTTTCCCAGTTGTTCTTCAGAGAGTAAAGTGTTCCCCTAATCCCTGGTGCGCCGGCGCCAGTGATTAGAACCCTTACAGTATCCATCTTATCACCTCAAAGGCCTCGGCAAATTCCGCCTTAACTTGGACTCCCCTCATTCTCGCCCATCCGAAGATAAAATCCTTTGAAAAGTATGGTCTATTGAGGAGGAGCTGGCTCTTATAATTACTTAAGAGCTCGACCTTCTTTTTAACGTGCTTTTCCTCCAGCTTGACGAAGAGCTGAGTGTTAAACGTCACATGGTTCCAGGGAAGCTCGTAGCAGATGATTGAGGACGTGTTCTTGAACGCTCGGGTCATCTCCCACGCCACAACCTGATGATCTTGGTGGTAGTCGTTAAGCGAGGGACCTATGACTAAGTCTGGTGCAAAATCTTTCCTGATTTTCACTAACTCCTCAAGAATCTCCTGTCTATATTCATGTAGCCTCCTGACATGGAAGTTCAGTATCCTGTAGTTCTCCCCTTTTAGACCCAGATCGTTTATTACTCCCAGGAATTCCCTTTTTAACGTGTCCTTTGGCATGTTGTCTGGCAGGGATTCCTCAGCAGTGGAGAACACCACCCAGAGTATTTCGTGACCGAGTTCCAGGAACTTCACCAAAGTCCCACCGGCCCCCAGCTCAACATCATCCGTATGAGGCGAAAGGAATAAGGCTCTCATTCCATTCCTCCCCCCATAACAATTGAATAGACCTTTAACAGTCTATCCTCCATACATCTCCAATTCCATTTTTTTTGTATGATCTTAAAGTTAAATGGCCGAAGACTTCTCACGAGTAACAGTTTCTGCCTAAGGTTGTCTATGCTATCAATATCCGCACAAACTCCACAACGATACTCTCTGACATAATCGGAATTTAGAGTATCATCATTTACAATCACTGGAATCCCGAGAGCGGTAGCCTCAAAAACCTTGACGGAAACACCTCTTTTAACGTTTTCTCTTATTGGAAAACAAGAATATACCACATCGCATAGACGATAATAACTTGATACATGTCTGTAATCAACATTTCCCACGAATTCTACATCAAGATTTGGATACCTCTTTTTGATGATTTTCTTCAGTGTTTCAGTTTCCTTTCCCTCCCCTACAAAGAGAACTTTATACAAGTGGGCCTCATCTTTAATTGCCTCAAAGAGTGCCAGAAAATTTGACACCGTTCTTTGTCCCCCAATAAACCCTATGGTATATTTGTTTGATTTTCCATTAACATCAGTTGGTATGTCACTCAAAAATTCATTTAAATCAGGAACATTCCATATTGTCACGATTTTCTCAGGGGAAATCCCGTGTTTTATGTAATACTCACGTAGCCCTTCATGTTCTCCTCCTATGGACTGGGTAGCGACTATTAGAGTGTCTGGATGTTTTGCAATAGCGAGATCGAGCTTCTCGATGAGTTTCCCGATGATACTTTTTTTTCCTTCCATTGAGAGGAAGGTAAAGTATAGATCGTGGACATCGTACACCCACATAACATTCTTGAGCTTTTTGAAAACAAACCCTAATATGGCGGTGTCAAAATCGTGAGTGTGGATCGCATCTGGCTTCAACTTTAGGATAACTCTAAGCGCATTTAAATAAAATATGGGGAGCTTCAACACCATCGACGGCCCGTACCCAGCTTTGGGACCGACTCGGATAACCCTAACTCCCTCAACAACCTCATCTTTGGGATACTTTCCCTCCCGATCCCAGGCGACAACGTAGACCTCGTGTCCGTGTTTAGCCAAGCTCCTTGCCTCTTTGTAAACCCTCGGATCGGGCTTGAAAGGGTTCGTAACGACCATTACTATCCTCATTTTATCACCTAAAAGCTTTCTTCCCAAGCGCTAGTCCGGCTATGAAACCGAGGCTTATCAAGTTGTGGAACAGCCACATCACCGGGGGTAGGGCAAGGGCATCAACGTTTTTTGTTTTCCTCCATAGCCTCAAGCTCTCTCCGAGGAGCAGGAGCCAATATGTGACAAAAAGCCATATTAAAATGCTCCAGAACGGGATTAGCATTTCGAATCCTATGAATCCTATTGGGAATAACCAGAGTGGTGAAAAGTAGCCTTTCCTTATGGAGACTCCTTTAACGGCGCCGTAGTTAAACGTCTGCTTTAAAAACCCCCTCCACGTAGAGCGGGCATAGTAGTAACTCCTGATTTCCGGGTTGAAGAACAGTTTATACCCCTTCTTGTTTATCCTGAGGTTGAACTCAAAATCATTTCCAACTATCATATCCTCATCAAAGAATCCAATTTCTTGGATTATTGTTTCTTTTTCATACAGTGCGTAGGCAATGGTTTTAGCAAAATGGGGCTTCGTTGAATATCGGTATGAACTACTACCCGACAAGGGGGAGAG
>JAMOPD010000121.1 GCA_027064745.1 Thermococcaceae archaeon | reverse complement strand
CACATTTCCATTTTCAGCAAGAAACTGCTTAGCTCTTTTGAGATATTCCATATCCATGCTCATGACCCTCCATAAGTCGTCTGTTCTTAGTTCTTAACCTCTCCAATATTTTAACGAGAATTTCTTGGTCTTTGAGAACCTCTCCGTATTTCTCCTCCATTAATGCCACTTCCTTTTCTAATTCATCCTTCAATCTAAGAAGCTTGGCAATTTCTTCCAGTTCATTCACGGCTATCAAACCCCATATAGTAATGTATCAGTTCTTCAATCTTGGAATAATCCCTCTCAGGCTTTCCAAGGATTTTTCTAAGTCGTTTGTTTTCTGCAATTAGGCCAGAAATTTGAATTGCTAAATTCTGATCATCCATTGCGAGGTAATATGTTCTGAATTTTAATGGAGACCATTTACCTTCCAATTCATATAATTTCCTTTCAAGAGACTCAATTTCTCTTTCCAAATCTTGGAAGTTTGAATTATCTTGATAATCGATAAATCCTCCGATGAGTATTATTCTAAGGAGTTTATCTATTCTAAATCCATATTTTCCCCCGAGTTTTTTGATTTTTCCAAACTGATTATCAGGGATTTTAAATACTACCTTTTTCCATCCAACCTCAGGTTTTATCACGATTTTCATAAGAATTCACCTCAAGTTGCTGGCGAAGTTCATAATTTTCTTTGCTTAGTTGATGTCGTATTTTGAGAAGGAATTCCTTATCATCCATAGCTCTTTTTTCAAAATTTAACAGATCCTCATAATTATGCTCCATCTCATCAAGTTTCTTTTTTAGCCTATCTCTGTGTTTAGAGAGATATCGAAGTTTAAGAGCTTTTAATGTATTTTCTAGCTCATCCAATCTATAGAATCTTTTTTCAATCTCTTTTTTGTTCTGTTTTATCTGTTTGAACTCCTCTTGACTAACTCTAAGTTCTATTTCCAAATATAACACCTCTAATACTCGATTTTTTAGGGACTCCACAGAAGTTTATCTGCAAGGGTAGCCCTTTCAAACTCTCAATTGCAAGAAGAACAGCTTCTGCCTCTTTTTTGTAGGAGCTTTTTGAGCCCTATAATCAAATTTATCAATAAACCTTTCTACTCCTCTCCTAATCTCGCTTAGCTTCATGATTTGTATCTCCCTTAGTTCTTCCAACAGAGAGGGGTTTTCTTTTTTTAATTCTGCTGTTAGCATTTCATAATGTTTTTTACAAAATATGGCTTCAGAATTTCTATAAACCTCGATGAACTCCCCAAATCTCTTGGACAAACTTGAGATAATACTCCTTTCCTTCTCTTCCATTCTTTCACAAAGAAAACACTTACCAACTTCAACTCTCTGATCTTGTTTTAAATTTTCTATATAAATGGAAAGCATGTGCTCGTAGATTACCGCAACCCCCAGGGATCCTAAGAGGGGATCTGAGTATGCAATCTCCTTTAATTTCCATGCATGATAGGGACAGAGCCCAAGGCTCTCTTTAAACTGTTCTCTTACCGATGGATTATTTACATGTTCATAGAGAATAGTCCCTATCTCGTTCCGTTCATATTTTCTCAGGAGATTACATACCGGACATCCCGAATCTTCGAGGGCCTCCTTCAGATATATACCAATTAAGTCCATCTTAACCACCATAGAAAGCAAGGAGGTCATCCAGTGCCCTGAGTGCCCTATAAGTGTTCTGGAAGTTCGATATGCCCATTTCAAGACTCCTCCTAAAGCCCCCATTTGGGTTCTGGAGGGCTTTTATGAAGCTGATGTGACTCTTAATGTATCTGGGTCTATCTCCAAGGAGCCTCAACCCTCTGATGGCATAGAATGTGGGCTCTAGATAAGGAGGCAACGAATATGGAACTTCTGTAAAGCCTCCGTAGACTTCACATGCATCGAAATGCCGCGTTTTAGGAACACCACAGCCAAGAGCATTAAGACTGAAGATAGCTTGGTATGTCATCGTCGTTGTTGGTTGTTTAACTCCGAATCCTTCTCCCTTTTTGAACTTCATAACGAATTCCTTTATCTTCTCCTTCATTTCTGGATCCATCTTGTAGTTTAAAGCTTTCAGTGCCCTTAAAACCCAGTAAGTCGCCTCTAATGGTGTTGATGTCCCAAACTCCTCACTTCCACTGAGTCCTACAGCGAATTTTCCCTCAAGGGGATTATATTTTGAAAATAGCAAATCAAGTTTTTTCCCTGCCAGATCTTTAGCTCCGAGCAAGACCATGCCCTCAAGTGCCATAGCCACAGCCACTACTGCCGTCTGCTTTCCTGTGACATTGAAGAGGAATCGGGCTGTCTTCTCTTTCTCTGGGACTTCCAGCTCAAGCAGGTCATAAATTTTTACGGCATAATATGTGTCATTTATGTTGGTCTCATCTAGGAGAGTTACAAAGCAGTATCCCCCATCATCATGCCGTCTCTCTCGGATATATCTAATAACGGCATTAGCGTTAACATATTTTCCAATTTCATAAAGCTTCGAGCCCATTCTACTGCCTCCCGAGGATTGTAGAACAGGCGTCATTAGCCCTTACGGGCAGTTCAGGCTCGAAGCCTGGGCGGACGCCATCGCCCATTAACCACTATAAAAGTCACTTAAAAACTTTTATGGTTCAATGACCTGATGCTGTCAGGAGTCAGCTCGCATACCGGATTTATCATCAGCTCACAGGTTATCCTGACAGTATGAAACATAGCAGACGGCACAACGATTATAACGCTGGTAAGGGAGTAAACTAAAGGTGGTTGTATGGGCATAACAACAAAGACTGGAGATAAAGGTCTTACCGGACTCTTCACTGGAGGTAGAGTAGCTAAGTTCTCACCGATTATGGAGGCTAATGGAACGATAGACGAACTCGACAGTTTCCTTGGGGAGGCAAAGCACTACGTGCCTGAAGAGATGGTGGAAATTCTTGAGAAAATTCAAATTCAGCTCTATGATCTGATGGCAGAGCTGGCAAGCAAGGGAAAATACACAAAGGTTGGCACTGAGGAAGTCGAATGGCTTGAGAGG
>JAMOPD010000120.1 GCA_027064745.1 Thermococcaceae archaeon | reverse complement strand
ATCAAGTCAGAGATGCCCAACGGGTCAAAGGCTGAGACGCTAACTTATATGGGAATTCTCACGAATGCTAACCCAATAACTACGGAGGACTACTACACTTTGGATAAACTACTTAATCCCGCTGAGATGCCAGATTTTCCAACGGACATTGTCCCATCGGGATACAAGATAACGGTGCATTCAATAGGCGTAATTCCGCAGGTGGAAGGGTCTTCGCCCGACACGGCGGAGACGGATTATCTCAGGCTCTGGTATAGGAGACAGGTGCTTTTCGACCCCGACAGGCTCGGTTTCAGGATTGCGACCGACATAAATGAACTTCCACCTATCGAGAGTGGAAAGGAGGAGATGGTCTTCTTTGGAGACCAGCTCAGTTTCATTGAGGGCGACGAACTCAACGTGCAGGTTAAGGCGAAAATAAGCGGGAGTGGTAACCTGAGTGTTGGGAAGGTTAAGGTGCTTATGCTACAGACGATAAGTCCACTTAGGTGAGGTGATGGAAAATGACTTATCACTATGAACCGATTTTCCATACCAACTCAAGTGATGATGAAGAGCGAGTGGTAGAGCTTTATAGCTCGAAGGAGGAGCCGAAGAGTATAATTAGCATAGTGCTTTTTAGCTGGAATAACGAGGGAAGAATGGCGTTTTACAGGGAGAGGGAAAAGCTGGGTGAGATACCGACGGGAGCAACCGATACAAAGCTCCCCATTGAAATTCCAGTCAATCTCGAGCTTCCAGAGGGACAGAGATTTACCATAACGCTCAAGAACAAAGTTTCAGGGACGAATGCGAGCGTTGTTGGATATGTTAAGTATCAGATTAAGTGAGCTTTCTTATTTATCTCTATTATGTAAAATACGGCTGGGTGGTTGAGATGCCGAGACGCTCAGCGGAAGTTGAAAAATGGGTGCAGAGGATAGATGAAGATTTGAAGGAGGATATGACCTTATATCCCTCAGAAATTCCGGTTTGGTATGTTGATAATGAAGTAAAGCGAGTTTTAGCTCATCTGGTAGGAGTAACGGAAGATGGGAAGGCAAAGAGAATAAAGGTGACGGCTGAGGGACTTTTGAAAGTATCTGCCTATCCTGCGGTTTTTGAAGAATACACGGTTAAGAAAGGAACAGGTTCGGACGATTACACGGCTGAGAACATTTTTGAATTTAGTGAAAGCTATAATAGGTGGGATATTCTTTTGGAGGGAGGAGATGCAATTATTTCGTTTAAAAAGGCAAACGGAACGTGGGGTGAAGATATAACGCTTCCGGAAGGGTTCCACTCATACGAATTTAGTGCATTAGGGATAAAGATTAAGAATAGAAATGCGGGGGTTAATGTTAGTTATGAGATAACGGCATTTAGGTGATGGGAATGGCGAATGTTCACCAAATAGTGGTGAAGTGGTCAAAGGTTAAGATTGATGCGGATAAAAATATGAATGGCAGTGATTTATTTAATTTGGATAAAATAGAAGTAAAGGGAATTGATGAATGTTATTATCATTATAGAGTGTTAAATATATACCCGAACGAAATTCAACACGTTGTTAATGGTGAGTTAGCTTTTCGTTATGGTTATGCGGGTAGTATAACCCCGTCAAAGGATAAAACGTATAATTTAGGTTTGAAAAACACAAGATTTAAAGATAGCTGGGTTGGAGGAAATTTAGGGATTGGGGTTATTAAAGAACCCGGTTCAACATTGACAGTAGATATTATTCTTGATGACGCATATACAGAGATTGCGAGTTATTTGGATGAAACTAACACGACTACCACGACTGGATGGGCTGATGATTGGGATATTGGGGCATTGGATACTTATACGGATGTGAAACTGCAGTTTGATTATAACAATTATAGTTCGAGTGATAACTGGCAATACAGGCTTTTAGAAGATGGGGTGGAAGTGTTAAGTTTTACTCTTCCGGCTAATTCAACTGGAACTTTATCAGGTGAATATACCACATTAAAGCAATCATGCGAGTATAAAACTCAGATAAATTCAACTAAGTGGCATGATGGAAACTGGAAAATTAAAAACAGGTATCTTTATTTCAAAAAGCGGTATTTGGGGATAAAGGCTGGTAGCTGATTTGTAGGGGGTGATGAATGTGGTGAACTTGATAGTAGTGTATAAGTGTGGCGTTCGGGAGGAAGCCGGATACAAAGTCCCGGATGTTCCGGAGCACACCTATAAATGGAGGGTGAACCAGTTAAAGAGTGAATACATGGAAAACGGCAACATAAAGGAATACTTTATTGTGAAAAGCGAAATGGATAGCTCAGAGTTTGAAAAAATTAAGGACAATGTAGAAGTGATAAAGGTGATGCAACTATGACAACGTGGTTAGATGTGGCATTAAGTGTTATAGCGTTGGCTTTGAGCTATGCACTACAGCGATATAGAAAGAAAGCTCAAAAAGTGCTTAAACTGATTGAAGACGTTGAAAAAGCTATGGAAGATGGAAAACTAACCGAAGAAGAGCTTAAAAAGATAATAAATGACGTTAAGGAGGTGCTGAGGAAGGTATGACTACGCTCAACAAAGTTTGGGAAAAATTGGAAGAACACGAAAGGCGAATAAGAAGGCTTGAAGATACGATAATGGAGTTGAAAGGTGAACTTCAGCTAAACACGGCCTTGACATTAACGATACTCGGTGCGATTTTAGGTCTCATTGCAGTGGTGTTAAGGGGTGGTTGAGATGGAAGACGTGAAAGCCTATCTTGAAGCGAAAAGGGAAGAGATAAAGAAGGATATAGAGGAAGCAAAGAAGATGATAGCTTTAGCTCGGCGAATGGGTTTCAACGTGGCAGATTTGGAGGCGGAGCTGGCAAAGTATGAGAGCCAGCTAAAGAGAATAGAACAGGCACTAAAGGAAGCAAAGTAAGTGATGTTTTGGGTTTTTCCATTATTCCTATTATATTAATATAATAGGAATATTGGCGGTGATGAGGATGAGCATCCTCGATAGCATAAGAGGGATTTTAGACAAAATAGCGATGGAGTTAGCGATGGCT
>JAMOPD010000119.1 GCA_027064745.1 Thermococcaceae archaeon | reverse complement strand
TATGACAACCCGATAATAGATCCTATGGAAATTGAGAAGGCAAAAAATAGTGTCCCTGAATATGTATGGAGGCAGGAATACTTAGCGGAGTTTGTCGATGATGATTCAGCATTCTTCCCATGGAGAGTTATTCAGGAGATTTTTGAAGATTACAAACCTCAAGGATACATTCAAGGGCATAGGTACTCCATTGGTGTTGACCTTGCAAAGTATAGAGACTACACGGTGATAATAGTTCTTGATGTGACCCAAGAGCCTTACAAGCTGGCGGAATTTCACCGCTTTAATCAACTACCATACGAGGAAGTAATAAGGCTTGTGAACGATATTCAAGCTAAATACAACGCTCCTGTATATCTTGATGCTACAGGAGTAGGTGATCCGATATCTGAAAGAATCCGGGCATGTGTGCCTTTTGTATTCACGCAAAAGAGTAAGTCAGAGCTTCTTCATAACCTTCTTTTGATGCTTGAGCAAAAGAAAGTGATGCTTCCATCTTCTAACACGATCATAAGAGATGAGCTTAGATTTTTCCGCAGGGTGAAATCAGGAGCTAATTTTAAGCTTGAGGCTCAAGAAGGATATCACGACGATACGGTGATGGCTCTGGCTTTGGCAGTGTGGGAACAGAGGCAGATTGAGCAAAGCTTTTCTGCTCATATCGATATTCTGTGAGGTGATATCATGAGAAAGAATTACATGCAACTTTTCGACCTCTTTTATGGTGATTATGACGAAAGATATTGCAAGCAGAATAAATTATTTATCGACTATGACAGCAAAGGAAATATAAAGCATATCACCAAAAGCCTTGTAGATTATGCATACGAGATAATCATGACAGACTTAAGCCTCATCTTTGGGAACCGCTTTGAAGTAGTTGTTTCGGATAATGATACTGCCACTGAGAGACTGCAAGAGATTATGGAATCTAATGACTTCGATAAATTCTCCAGGCTCTTTGTGGTGCAAGGCCTTATACTTGGAGATACAGCTGCAAAGATAGGTAGAGACAAACAGGGCAATATCCGTTTTGGTTTGGTGAGTTTTCTAAATGGTAAGGTTTCTTACAAGGTGGAGTATGGCCAAATCGTTGAGTGGCGCTATGAGTATGACATGAAACACGAAGAGGGAAGTATACATGTTGTAGAAGTTTACAGAAAAGATAGAGTTCAAATTCTTTACGACGATAAGGTGTTCCTTGATGTTCCAAATAGGTATGGCAGATTTTGGTTCATACATGTGGCTAATTCTCCGTCCCTCGAAGACGATGTTTTTGGAGAAAGCGAGCTTGAAAGAATTGGAGACACTATCGATGAAATGAACTCTACTCTTTCCAGAATAAGCGCTATTGAGGACATCTATGCAAAACCAAGAATTATTGCTTCTGGTGTAAGAGGTATTGAGAATTTAAAGCAACACCATAATATTTGGGCTATTCCGGAATCTGCCGATTTAAAGATTCTGGAATTTCAAGGTAATGTCATAGATTCGATGCTCAAGAAATACCAGATGCTGGAAAATTACTTGAGAAACAAGTGCCCTGAGCTCATCCTAAACGATCTTGGGAATATTTCCGGGTATGCCCTTAAGCTTAAACTGTCAAAGCTTATCAAGAAAATTGAGAACTACAGGAAGGTTTATTTTGAAGGTTTCAAAAAGCTATTTGAATTGGCGCTTGCCATGGAAGGATATCCCAATGCTAATGTTCAGATTCATGTTGATCCTGTTATCCCAGCTGACGAGGTTGAAGATATAAACAAATGGGCGCAGCTTCTTGGAATGAATATTGTGTCCAGACAGACAGTTGCTGAGGCTCTTGGAATCGACTTTAAACAGGAACAGGAGAGAATTGACGAGGAAAATAGCTGGATATTGGGGCTGATGCAACATGATGAGTCTAAGTGAGTTTTATAAAGCTTTGAATAAAGTAGAAAATGCCTTTGTGAGGGAGCAGCTCAAGAAACTTGCACAGCACCTTGAAAAGATAGAAAAATACATGCAAGATAAAGCGATTACTAAAAAAGATGCAGAATACATGAGAAGAGACACATGGAAAGCTATAAAAGACTTTATCGAAGAATATAAAGTCGATCTTGGTGATATTACAAGAACGGTTTATTTTAAAGCAGGGAGCCAAGCAGGAGCAGAATTGGGAGCAGCTTTTCGAGGAATACCAAAAGAATCTCTTGAATGGTTCGAAAAAAACTTCCTTCCAATGCAAGAGACGATAATGAAGAATTATGCAGGAGATCTGATGAGAATTGTCGAGAACAGGTTAGCTGTTGCGATAATGAATGGGGATAATATCTACAGAGTTACAAGGGATCTCCTAAAAGAAATACCCAATAGCGGGAAACGCAGGATAACAGTTATGGTGCGAGATCAGCTTGGACGGGCAATGCAGATGGGAATTTACAACACATACAAAGTCCATGAGGATGTAATAAAGGCATATAAATGGGTAGGCCCTTCTGATGGCAGGACAACGAAATGGTGTAGGAATAGAAAAGCGTTGACTGCAAAGAAACCATGGACACCCGAGGAAATAGAGCGATACATTAGAAAGAATCCAAAAAAATTGGGAGGGCTTGAAATCACAGATCCAAGAACGGGATCTTTTTTGCACCCACATATACAGTGCAGACACAGGTTGGTTGTAGTACGCAGGAGTATAAAAGCGATCGTTAAAAGTAGTTAAGCTTTAGAAAGAATAGAAGCCGCCCTTCGGGGCGGTTTTTTGTTGCACTCCCGTAGGGAAAGGGGGTGAGAAGAGTGGCTAAGGCCATGCAAGACAGAACCTGGAAGAATGTCCCACCTGTTAATTCTCCTAAGAGGGAAGATTGGCCATCACATGTGTTTTTGAAACCTGGCGAGAGAAAGTATCCCTACAAAAAATATGTCAACGGTCAATGGAAAGTATCCTGTGCTGGGCTTTTGGCAGCTATGAGAAGGGCAATCATGAATGGCGAGCAGAGTATAGCTGCCAAAGCTCGAGCTTTGGCTCAAAGATACAAGTGCAAATGGGCATCTAAATAAAA
>JAMOPD010000118.1 GCA_027064745.1 Thermococcaceae archaeon | reverse complement strand
TCCTCCACACCTTTATCCTTGATGCCCCATCAATTATGCCCGACCACTCAAACTCCCATGGTATGGTGTCAAAGAACCCCTTCATCAGCCAAACTGACATTGGAATTTCAAGGGCAGCCCTTGCGAATATAACATATGTAAAGGAATAAAGCCTGACAAAGTCAGAAGTTTGGGGAAATGTTAAACGATAGAGAAGATAAACGCCTACAATAAGAGCAACACCTGGAAATGCATGCAGAACCAGAAGAAGTATCATCATGTGCTTTCTTCCTCTGAAGTTGATCCTTGAAAGAGAATAACCAGCAAGAGCGCTGATTGCGGTTACAACCCCAGCAACACCGAGAGCCACTATCAGGGTATTCAGTGTAATTTGCAGTATATTTGCTCTTATTCCACCTGTTGTGGCGAGTTTTCCATGGAAAACATTAATCCAGTTTTCTATGGTAGGATGGAAGGAGGAAGGGTTCAAATTTGTTACCATATCTGTGCTGAAGCTTGAAAGCACGAGCAGAGAAAAGCCAATAATTAGAGGAAGGCTTGTGAGTAGGATTGTCAGGATTATAACTCTGCTATACCTCTTGGGTCTTGTCTCAACATCCTTCATCAGAAGTCACCTCTTGGTCTTTTCATCATTTTCTCAAACTGCAGGACTTTTAAGGTAACAAAGCCACCTATTATGCCAATGATTGATAAAAGCACTGCGGCAGCAGCAGCCAGCCCTTGATCCTGCTCCCCCCTTCCAAAGGCAGTATTAAAGACATAAAGAGCCAAAGTGGTTCCATAGTCTCCATTCACCAAATCCCACTGGACGAGAAGGAAGAGATGGGGATACGTCGTCAGTAGGCTGAGGAACTGCCATGTCAGAACATAGAGGAGGTGCCATCTAATCATGGGTATGAGAATCTTTCTTGAAATCTGCCATGAGGATGCTCCATCAACCCTTGCGGCTATAACAAGCTCCTTTGGTATTTGATTTAAAGCTGAAGTAAAAACTATCATACCAAAGCTAACACCGACAAGACCGTTAACAAAGATTATTATGCTCCAGGCCCCCCAAGGAACAATCTGACCCCAAGCAATTGGGTGGGAGATTATACCGAGCTTCATGAGAATTGAGTTAAGCGTTCCAATATCACTTCCATGGAAGAAGTAGTACCAAACAAGACTGTAGACGGCGATAGGAGACATTCTTGGCAGAAGCCAGAGAAGTCTAAAGGCTGAAGCGGGTTTATCCTCTATAAAGAACGTCGCCAGAGCCAGAGCTAAACCTCCGAGGACGTTAACGATGAGCGTAATCCCAACAAAGACCACAGTGGTGAGGAGAACGGCTTTAAACGTTGGATCATGCTGGAACATGTAAAAAAGCCTGTGATAATTGTAAAAACCCACAAATTCCGTAAGATATTTGCTAACATTCCAGTTTCGCATCTGTGTAAGGCTTATATAAATAGTCATGACTAAAGGTACAAGATAGAAGAGCAATACCATAACAATCATAGGAGAAAGAAAAAATGAGAGAGCTGTGAGCCGATCTTTATTCATGTCACCACCTCATTGCTGAGGGAACTTCCAGTTCTTAGGAATTTCTCCGACAATCTCTACGTTCTTAGCAAGTCCAGGGTCTGCCTTGACTTTCTGGATGATATAGTTAACTGCATCCTTTGGAGTCATTTCATTTCTCAACACTTTATCAACAGCCTCCTTGAATATATCAGCCAGTGCAGGATACTTTGGATGAGCTGGAGCCAAGTGGGTGTATTCAAGCATGTAGCTGACATCTGCGAGGAATTGAGCGTTGATTGGATTTACTGTTGCTTGGACAATGTCTCTGATGTTGTCTTTAACTGTCTGATCCAAGTCGAGGTTGAGGTTCTTTAGGTCATTGAGCCATTTTTCATCCTTGATAAGCTCAGCTGCAGCCTTTCTAACGGGTAAGTGGGCTGAAATGACGCTGTGGATTGCGTTTATGTCCGGATCACTTGCCTTTATCACCATAAGGAACGCGAGCTCATGATAGATATCCTTGAGCTCATCATACTTCGGATTTTGCTGGCCTGCTTTGGAGTTTATCATCCAGACGAAGGGCTGGCTCAGTGTAACCGGCTTGTCTCCCTTCTCTCCAGCCGGGAAGAGGGTGTAATAAAACCACTCTTTAACCTCCTCAGGCTTCAATCCCCTTCCATGATAGTATTGCTTGGTCTGCCACTCGGTCCAGTACCAAGTTCCGCCTATGTCGAAGAGAGTTCTGCCCTCAACAACTGTTGGGTGTATCTGCTTGGCCCAGTCCCAGCTCATTATGTCCTCTGGAAGGAGGCCATCACGGGCAAACTTCCACTCAACGTAGAGCCACTTATACACAGCGGGAACGTCCAAGATGAGCTTTCCGGTGTTCTCATCATAAAGCTTTCCACCGAAGGCGAAGATGAACTGTATCAGGTCAGGATGCGCTGAGCCTTTTCTGTGGATTAATCCCCACTTCACTCCATTTTCTTTGGCTTTCTTGGCCCAATAATAGACATCAGTCCAAGTAAATTCTCCGTTCTTTACTTTTTCATCGAGACTATTAAGGTTAAAACCTATCTTAGCTGCAACGTCTTTCCTGATGTAGAGAGGCCTCGCCTCGGTGTCCTGCGGCAGGCCGTAGAGTTTTCCGTTGTACTTGGAGGCCTCAATGAGAGACGGATAGAAATCATCAATGACGCTCTTGTATGCTTTAGCGTAGTCAGTTATATCAAGAATGTAGCCTTCATCTGCCAATGTAGGGAGAAAAGCGTAGCTATTCACGAAGAAATCACCAGCCTGCCCGAGGGGCTGCTTGCTGAGGTACTCTTTGTATGCATCCTGGAAGGAGGCAACATAATTCGTGTCTGTAATAGTTATTTTCACCTTAATCCCGTTCTTCTCCCAGATTCTGTTTATTCTTCTCGCAGCCTCAACAATTCCATAAACTCTCATGACACTGTTAGGGTCACCGGAACCCCATGCAGAAAACTTAACTTCGTTAATTCCCTTTTGCTCAAGTACTTTTCCTATAGAAACTGCATCCTTTGTGAAATCTCCGGTAAGCTGTACCGTTGTAGAGGAAGTCTGAGTTCCTCCACTGCTACTGATGCAACCACTAGCAACCACTCCAAGAAGCATTAATGCCACTATCCAGATACTCCTCATTCTCATTGCTATCACCCCTAAAGTCTTCAAAATCAGAGCCTAAAAAGGCTCTTTAAGAGTTTATTTAAGAAAGTAAGAGGATGTCACATTTTAGTTAGATTTTGTTATTTATAAAATTTTTGGAGTGATAATTTATCACCGAAAACTATTTAATAAATATAAAATATTGTATAGAAATATAAGGAGGTGAAAAAATGGTCAGGGTTGTTATACTCGGCCAAGGTTACGTTGCAAGCATTTTTGCGAGCGGTCTCGAGAAGATAAAGGCCAAAAAAATAGAACCATATGGCGTTCCCCTCACGGATGAGCTTCCGATTAAAATTAAGGAGATAGAGATAGTCGGTTCATACGACGTTGATAAGGCCAAGGTTGGAAAGGACATCTACGAGGTCGTTAAGGCCTACGATCCAGAGGCGCCGGAGAGCCTCAAGGGGATAACCATAAGGAAGGGTGTCCACCTCGGAAGCCTCAGGAACCTCCCGCTCGAAGCTACAGGTCTCGACGATGGAATGGATCTTAAAGAGGCCGTTGAGCACCTCGTTAACGAGTGGAAGGAGCTCAAGGCTGAGGTGTTCATAAACGTCTGCACTACCGAAGCTTTCCAGCCTTTTGGAAGCAGAAAGGAGCTTGAGAAGGCCATCAAGGAAGACAACAGGAAGAGGCTTACGGCGACCCAGGTTTACGTCTATGCCGCAGCAAAGTACGCCAAGGAAGTTGGCGGAGCGGCCTTCGTCAACGCGATTCCAACGCTTATCGCCAACGATCCTGCCTTTGTGGAGCTCGCCGAGGAGAGCAACCTCGTAGTATTTGGGGACGACGGTGCCACCGGTGCCACTCCGCTCACGGCCGACATACTCAGCCACCTCGCCCAGAGGAACCGCTATGTCCTCGATATAGCCCAGTTCAACATCGGCGGAAACCAGGACTTCCTCGCTCTGACCGACAAGGAGCGCAACAAGAGCAAGGAGTTCACAAAGAGCTCCATTGTTAAGGACCTCCTCGGCTACGATGCACCGCACTACATCAAGCCCACTGGCTTCCTTGAGCCACTCGGCGACAAGAAGTTCATAGCGATGCACATCGAGTACATCAGCTTCAACAACGCGAGGGATGAGCTCGTCATCACCGGTAGGATAAACGACAGTCCAGCTTTAGCGGGCCTGCTCGTCGACTTGGTAAGGCTCGGAAAGATGGCGGTCGAGAAGAAGGCCTTCGGAACGGTTTACGATGTCAACGCCTTCTACATGAAGAACCCGGGACCGAAGGAAAGGCCGAATATCCCGCGCATTATTGCCCACGAGAAGATGAGGATGTGGGCTGGCTTGGAGTCAAGATGGCTCTAACCTTTATTTTTTTCTTTGAAAGCCTCTCCTTCAGGGCAGATATTTTCCAAAAAGTTTTTTATTAAAAGCACAAACTTTTCTTGGGGAGGAAGAATGAGCTGGAAGAGGGGAGCATATCCGGAGTTTAATCTTGAAGATGCGCTTGCTGTTATTTTTATGTTGAAAAATCCAATAGGGAGAAAGGCAATATCGGAGGAGCTAGGTCTTGGCGAGGGGAGTGTGAGAACACTTTTGAAGAAGCTCTCGGCCATTGGAATCATTACCTCAAGGCAGAAAGGACACTTTCTAAATGAGAGAGGAGCTAGGCTTCTTGAAAACCTGCAGGAGCTGTTTTCTGAACCTATTAAAGCAGGCACTGTTGAAGGTATGCCTGCGGTTGCCATGAAAGTCAAAAATCCTCCAGAATTCAAGAGTATTGAGCTGAGAGATGAGGCTATAAGGTTCTTTGCAAAGGGAGCAATGATTCTCATCGTAAGGAATGGAGAACCGGTCTTTCCAGAGGATGGGAGAAAGCTGAAGGAAACATTCCCAGAGATTGCCCAGAGCATAAGGTCTTTAGCACCTGAAGAAGGCGATTTGATAGTCATCACATGGGCAGAGGACGATGCAGATGCCCTGAAGAGTGCCATACATGTCGCAGTATTCCTAAAAGAAAACCAACTGCCCGAAGAAATCGTGAATCTGACGAGGTGAAATGATGAATAGACTGATTCTTGCACTTGATGTGTATGAGAAGGAAAGGGCACTTAGAATTGCCCGAGAGACTAAGGAGTTTCTGTGGGGAATAAAAGTCAACTGGCCTCTTATCATAGGTGCAGGACTCAGAATAATAACGGAGCTCAAGCAGGTTACGGGACTGCCGATAATAGCTGACCTAAAGCTTGCTGACATACCCAATACCCACAGGCTGATAGCAAAGAAAGTTTTCGAGGTAGGAGCGGATTACCTCATAACCCACGGATTCGTCGGAAAGGACAGTGTTAAAGCTGTAATGGAGCTTGGAGAAACGATCATCGTCGTGGAAATGAGCCATCCCGGAGCAAAGGAGTTCATCCAGCCTGTAACTGACAGGCTTATTGAGCTGGCAAACGAGCTTGAGCCTTTCGGTGTTATAGCGCCAGCTACAAGACCTGAGAGGGTTAGATGCATAAGGAAAAAGCTCCACAAAAGCATCAAAATCTTAAGCCCTGGAGTGGGAGCGCAGGGTGGAAAGGTAGGAGAGGTTTTAAAGGCCGGAGCAGACTACATCATAGTTGGAAGGAGTATATACAATGCAGAAAATCCAGGAGATGCTGCCAAAAATATCTGGGGTGAGATAAATGCCAATGCTAAAGGTTAAACACCCCTTGAGCAAAAAGGAGATTAAGGAGATTATAAGAATCATGAGTGAGTCATTTGGAGAGGAAGCTGCTCAAAAGCTCATAAAGAAAAAGGACAGAGTTGAACTGGCCGAATTTGATAAAACAACCGAGATAATACTCGTAAATGGGAAACCTGCTTTTATAAAGAGAAAAGGCCTGATTTTTCCCCTTGTGATAGCTCTTTACCGAATTTCAAACGGGGAAGATCTTAGAAAATGGAAGAAGAGAGTAATCGTAGATGCTGGAGCGGTACCGTTCATACTCAACGGAGCCGATGTGATGGCAGCGGGAATAACGGATGCAGATGAGCAGATCAAAGAGGGAGATTTTGTTTTTGTTGCCGAGGAGGACTACGGAAGACCGCTTGCAATAGGCATAGCACTCATAGACGGAAGGAGCATGGTGGAAAGGCCGAGGGGAAAAGCCGTTAAGGTCATCCATCACGCCAAGGATAAAATATGGGAACTGACGGTGGGGTAATAGAATGGAGAAAAAAATAAGGGTTCTGGTTGGAGGTGTCTTTGATCTTCTCCATGTTGGGCACATACATTTTTTATCACAGGCAAAAAACCTCGGAGATGAACTCATCGTCATAGTGGCCCATGATGAAACGGTTAAGAGGATTAAGGGTAGAGAACCCATAAACTCAGCGGAAGATAGAGCAGAGCTCCTAAGAGCTCTGAAGATGGTGGATGAGGTCTATATTGGCAGCCCTAACGAGATAAGCTTTGAACTGGTCAAGCGGATTAATCCCGATGTCATTGCCCTTGGCCCTGATCAATTCTTCAATGAGGAGAAGCTGAAAAAAAGCCTTAAAGAGCATGGGATAACTGCTGAAGTCATAAGGATACCCTATCTGTATAAAAGGGACAGGGCAAAGACGAGCAAAATAATAGAGAGAATTGTGGAAACATTCTGTGAATGATTTCAGCCTCTGATTTTAGCCCTTTTACAGGTTCAGCTCTTATTTAAGCTGATCATGGTTAGATCTTGAATTTTGACATATATCTCATCACGCTATGAGGAATCCCCAACTTCAGCTCAATTATGTTAAATCTTAAATCTTAAATTTCGAGATATACCCTCTCAGGAACTCTGGATCTTCCCTTCTGACAACGCTCATAAGCTCATCAAAGTTCTTTTCTCCAATGGCCTTTTTAAGATAGTAATAGAGATTCACCGCATCCTCGACAATTATGCTCTGCCTCCTTCCCTCATCCCCGTAAAGTTCAATGAGCTTTCGGTTCATATCGAGGCTTATATAGAGGGTTTTCTGTTTCTTGGTCTTCTTTAAGTCCCCCTTCCTCTCATCCTTTTCGCCTTTCTTTTTTGAGGGTTTTGTGAGTTCATTAACGGAGCCATCAAAAAGTTTGGGGATTTTATCCTTTCCCTTTCCCGTTTTATCCTTCAACAATGCTTACCACCTCTCTAGCGAGCTTGGCAAATGCCTTAGCGGCCCTACCATCACCCTCAAATTCAAATATACTAACACCTTGTGATTGTGCTTTCTCAAGGGCTATTGATTTCGGGATTGTTGTCAACAGCGGAGCATCAGGGTACGTCTCCTTGAGCTCCTTAAGTCTGAGTGAGGGTACTTTGGTCTGCCTCGTGAATTTGTTAGGGACTAACCCCAAGAGGGAGAGGTGTTCATTGGTCTCTTCGCGGATCATCCTCATCAGATTGAACATGAGCTGCATCCCGATGACTCCGAAGTAGCTGAGCTCCAGCGGAATCAGTACATAATCCGATGTCGTC
>JAMOPD010000117.1 GCA_027064745.1 Thermococcaceae archaeon | reverse complement strand
GTCAGTGAGTTTACCAGAAATATTCCCATACTGGGTGGATTGTCTATAAGCACATAGTCATAGTCCGGCAGAACCGGAGTTATCGCCTTCTCTAGCCTCCTCTCCCTGTTGTATGCGTTTATTATCTCTATCTCTTTTGCCGAGAGGTTCAAATGAGAAGGAATCAGATGAAGAGTATCCTTAATTTCGACTATAGCATCCTCAACACTGCTCTCTCTTGTCATTATTGTTCCGACATTATTTTCAGCATAATTCAGCACATCCATGCCAATGAGTCCAAAGGTCAGGTTAAACTGTGGATCAATATCAACCAGAAGAACTTTTTTACCCATTTGAGAAAGGGCAAAACCCAGATTCAGCGCTAAGGTTGTTTTGCCCACTCCACCCTTTTGATTGGCTATACTGATAACCCTTGCCATGCTACCACCTGACAAAACGGTAAAGATAAAAGGAATCTAACTCAAATCAACAAAATCCCCCAGTACCCTGTCAATTTCTGGAGATAACTTTCGTTTTTCATTTTTGGTTCTTGAAATTGTTTTGAAAATTGCGTCAAAATCATTCTTTTTCGTGAATAGCGGTTTCTCTATTTCAGGCATTACTATCTTTTCCCGTGTCTGAAGGGCATTCTCTCCTCCGAGTATGTGAGGAGAGTCCACACCTGTCATTATGACCATTGCCCTGACAACCTTCCCCATATCCTCATCTATCCTTGCTCCCCATTTAATTTCTGATTTAGCGCCAAGCTTCTCATAAACAAGATCCATAGCCGCGCTTATTTCGCCCAGACTAACATCGGGTCCAACCGTGAAGTGAACCAGAGCTTTGTCACCGCTGCCGAACTTAACATCGAGCATTTTGTTTTCAAGGGCGTTTTTAACAGCCTCTACAGTCTTGTTTGTGGAGTCACTTTCTCCAATTCCGATTAATGCAGCACCCCCGTCCTTCATTACACTATAAACATCGGCAAAATCAATGTTAACCATCGACGGGAGCTTTATAGTCTCTGTTATCCCTTTAACCATCCTCGCTATAATTTCGTCCGCAAATCTGAATGCTGCTGATATCGGCAGCTTTGGAACGAGCTTAAGGAGTTTGTCATTCTCAATTATAACCACTGTGTCTGAATAATAAAGCAGGGCTTTTATACCTGCTTTAGCTTTTTCTATCCTTAAAGTTCCCTCATTCTTAAATGGAAATGTTACCACACTTATAACCAACGGTTCTCTAAATCTGGCATTGTGTCTTGCACGCTCCTTTACGACTTTTGCAACTACTGGTGCGGCTCCAGTTCCGGTTCCATTCCCCATTCCAGCTGTTATAAAAACTAAGTCTGCATCACCTATTACTTCTGCAATCTCATGAGCACTCGCTTCAGCTGCTCTATATCCTATTTCAGGATTTCCCCCTGAGCCCTTTCCCTGAGTTATCTCTTTTCCGAGGAGAAGTTTTTTATGTGCTTTGGTTCTTGCCAAATGCTGAGCGTCAGTATTCATGGCTATTAGTTCAGCCCCTTGGACTCCAAGCTCGTAGAGCCTGGTTATAGTGTTATTTCCAGAACCGCCAACCCCAACTATCGCTATCTTTATTAGATCTTCAACACTATCATCAAATAGCATGTTTTTTGATTTTGGCTCGTCATCTAAATCTATTTTTATCCCAGCCTGTTCAAGTAATTTAAATACCATCACCCCGACCCCCAACAATTTCCTGATTTAACTCCCCTTCATTTTAGAACATATTCTGGCATTGAACGTTCTTCAGTTTCCAGTGCATAAAGCTCTTTTTTCAACAGTTCCCTTACAGCTTCTCTGATAATCTCACTCCTACTTGGGTAAACACCCTTTTTAACAAGCTGATCCATGGCATTTATGAGGCCTTGAGGGAGCTGTACACTGACAATTTTCATTTTGGTCATATGTATCTCACCCGATCGGGAGGCTAATATAATCATGTGCTTTAATTAGTTAAATACTTTTTGCTGTTATATTAATATTATGATATTATGATTTTCAAAAAAAAATTTATTTTAAACAATAATACAAAAAAATTTAAAGTATTTAAAAATCAACATAGAGTCAAAGTTTTAAATAAAAACCTGCATCACTGTTTAGTGGTGATTCATGAAAGTCCTAAAAACAGAAAAGCACACGTTATGTATAGCCAAAATTAAAATTGACAATCCAAACGAAGTTATACCCATAATAGGAGGAAATCTACAAATTTTATATGCTAAATGTTGGGAACATGTTGTATTTGCAACCCTGCTGGCATTAAGGGCATTTGAGAGAGGTACTAATCATGCGAAAATGGTAAATGGAGAAATCCTGCTGAGGCTTGCTGGCACACTTCAGATAAATGAGGCAATTAAAGAACATGGCGTGCGGGCTGGAGAAAATTTTGTGGTAGTTTATGGAGATAGATGCAAGGAAGAACTGATGAAATTACTAAATGAATTAAAGCTTAAAGAGCTGCCTTTAGGAGAATGCAAAGATGAAAACCTGAAAAGTCTTTTTGAAAAAGCAGCTTTAGTTGAAGTTTTGTAGCCATATCAAAGATTTTCCTATATAATTTTCCAGATAACTTTATAAGAGATTTATTTCACCCTTAAATGCCCGGGGTGATGCTCATGAAATATAGAAAACATAAGTACTTTCTTGCAGGAAGAATAAATTTAATACAACGCTCAAAAATCAGAGAGCTTTTTGAAAAAGCCTCAAAAATGGAAGACGTCATTTCCCTTGGAATAGGAGAGCCCGATTTTAACACTCCAAATGTCATAATAGAAGCCGCTAAAAAGGCTCTTGATGAAGGGTATACCCATTACACTCCAAATGCAGGGATACCTGAAGTAAGGGAAGCAATTTCCGATTATTACCGAGAGTTCTACAAAGTCGATATCCATGCAAATAACATTATTGTCACAGCAGGAGCTTATGAAGCCACATATCTCGCATTTGAAAGCCTCCTCGAAAAAGGGGATGATGTTATAATTCCAGACCCAGCCTTTGTATCCTATGTTGAAGATGCAAAGATAGCAGAGGCAGGAATAATTAGAATTCCTCTCAGGGAAGAGAATGAGTTTCAGATAGACCCGGATGAGCTTGTCGATCTAATAACCAAGAGAACAAGAATGATAGTCATTAACTATCCAAACAACCCAACAGGTGCTGTTTTGAGTAAGGAGACTGTAAAGGCCATTGCGGATATAGCAGAGGATTACAATATCTACATTCTCAGTGATGAACCCTATGAGCACTTCCTGTATGATGGGGCCAAACACTACCCCATGATAAAATATGCTCCAGACAATACAGTTCTCGCCAATAGCTTTTCCAAGACCTTTGCCATGACAGGATGGCGCTTGGGATTTGCAATCGCTCCAGAACAGATTATACGTGACATGATAAAGCTCCATGCGTATGTCATAGGTAACGTTACCTCTTTCATTCAGGTAGCTGCAATAACGGCTCTGCGGGATAAGAGGAGCTGGGAGGCAGTCCATCAGATGAAGGAGACCTACAACGAGAGGAGAAAGCTCGTTCTCAAATACCTCAAGGACATGCCACACATGAGTGCATTCGAACCCAAAGGAGCGTTCTACATATTTGCAAAGATTGATCCTGAGCTTGACATGAGCAGTGAAGATTTTGCAAACTGGCTTCTTGAGAAGGCAGGGGTTGTCGTTATCCCCGGAACTGCATTTGGAAAGGCAGGGGAAGGATACGTCAGGATAAGCTATGCCACCAGTAGAGAAAAGCTGATAGATGCCATGGAGCGGATGAGAAAAGCACTTTCAGAAATCTAATGGTGATATGAGAATGGAAGAAATTCTTGCCATTTTTGTTGCAATTTTTCTTGCTGAGCTTGGAGACAAGACTCAAATTGCCACAATGGCATTTGCATCTAAATATGGATGGAAAACTGCATTTTTTGGCGCGATTTTAGGATTGGCTGCAGTTAACATAATAGGAGCCCTTATAGGGGACAAACTTGGAGAAATGCTCCCTACTGCTATGATTCATAAAATCGCAGGTGTGATTTTCATTGTTTTTGGAGTGCTCATGATCGCTGGAAAAGTCTGAGGAGTGTGAGTTAAATGGAGAAGAGGTGGATTACCGTTCTCCTTGACATGTTTGTAGTCGCTGCGGGATTTGGAACCATGCACATGCTGGAGAAGTTCAAGGGGCTTGTAATCGAACACTATGGGATAGAGGGCTCTGCACTCAGCTATCAGCAGGATGCATTTGTTGTAGGCCTGTTCGTTGCCTTCCTCCTCGGTGGAACAGGAATATTCAAGGGTTCCTTCAAGAAGAGTGTGGCGCTTATAGTTAGCTTTGCTGCCATACCCCAGTTCATACTGCCCTTCATGAGCAATTGGTGGATTGTTGTGGCCCTCAGGTTCTTCCAAGGGTTCATAGTTGCACTGATAGCCGTATTCAGCACTCAAGTTGCAAGGCTGTTCCTCGCAGAAAGGCCATTTGCCAAAGGTATAATCCTTTCGGGAATATTCTGGGGAGGCCTTTATGGGATAACATTCGCAAGATGGTTTGTCCCGGCAGGTTCCGGCTGGCCTGCAGTGGAGAAAGTATTTTTGATCTCAGCTGGGATTATGTATCTCGTGCTTGCTATCTGGTGGCTTGTGGTTGAGGATTTTGAAATACCCCACGAAAAGAAAACAACCTCAGGCGTCAGTGTATGGAAGTTTCCATTCACATGGGTCTTTGGCTTCACGTTCTTTCCGGCCTTATGGATAATCTTCACACTAGGCTCCTTTACACTTCATCACACGAATTTCACCGATTCTCAGGTTGCCAACCTTGTCACCGCTCTGGAAATCTCCATGGCACTGTGGTCAATAATCATGGGATATCTCGGCTACCGTCTCTCAGTTAAGAATCCATCCCACAGAGGCCTCTTTAGGGCAATAGTGAGCGTCATGATGATATCCTATGCGGTGGCATTCATAGGACTTTTCATAGTGTGGAAGGGAATCTCCTCAGATCAGTATATTCTGGCTCTCATCGGTCTAGCCATTACAGGGATAGTGCAGGGAACCGGACCTGCATTTTGGACAACAGCTCCGGCAGCTTATCCAGAGGAGATTTATCCAAAAGCCAGCTTTGCCTTGGGACTCCTCTCCAACAGCGCCAATGCAGTGGCACCAAATGTAATGTTTATACTGGTCTCAAGCGTAAGTGCTGGTATGGTGATATTCCTCAGCGTGGCTCTGCTGGGAATAATCCTGTTGCTGATATCTCTGAGAATGAAGCTCCCTGTGGAGGAACTGGGAGAATGAAAGCAAAGCCTATAGTTCTTGTTTCTTTCATCTTTCTTGCCCTATATTTTCTCGGACTTGCGGTTCTTAGCGTAAGGGAACCTCTCATGTTTGGAGGCTTTATCGTAATCAGCATCTTTCATCTCGGTTTTGCCATAGGAATAAACAGGGGATACGAAGCCGTAATTACTTTCTCCCCATATATAGCCCTGCTGGATTTTCTCTTCGGCCTTCTCTGGATCATGCTGGGATTATCGATGCCTGCAATCACTCTGACCCTTATCTCGGCACTTCTATTATTTGTCCTGCTGGATGAGGATGTTAGAACAGAGCTCAAAAGTTAATAAAAAGGAAGCTAATGCTTCCGGAAGAAGAGTGGAATCAATACAAGGACTGCTATTAGAGCTGGCCCACAGATCGAGCTTGAGCTTTTTGATGTACTCGTCGTGTTTGTGTTTATGGGTTCTGTGGATGTAGTGCTATTACTTTTCGGAATTGTGATCTGAGGCACTGAACTGGTTATGTTCTCTATAATCTTAGGAGAATTAACCTGTGTTAAGAATATAGTAGCTGTCTCTCTTGCATACTGATAGAATATCATCGCAGTTTCAAGATCCTGAATATCACCCTTCTTTTCATAACTCTCAGCGAATTCGTAGTATGCGATCGCCAGTACCGGATAAACTCCTTTGCTTTGAGCCATTACTATCGCAACCTTTGCTGAATCCTTCATCCTTTGGAGCTTATTCTGAAGTATAGTTTGATTGTCGATTCCTATTGTGTCCAAGATAACCTCCGACCTTATTCTCGCCTCCATTGCCGTGAAGAGAGCAGCAGAATACTTGCCATCTTCATAGTATTGCTCCGCATTGTTCAGCTTATCTAAGAGGTCGTTCCTAAGTATGTTTCCGAACATGGATTCAATATATGTAACAACGAGCTTCGTGTTATCCATATACTCCCGAGCAGTAGCCTTAATAACATCTCTACCTATTTTATTTCCAGCAGCATATCTTTCGCCAAGCTTTGCCCAGAAGACAGCGGTTTTTGCCCGCTCATATGCAAACGCTGCATTGCTGACAGCATCCCAATAGTCATTCTGGTAGTAATATTTACGAGCATCTTTTAATAAGCTCTTTGCCTGCTCTATCCTTTCCTCTGCAGCGGCTATTGCCTGTAACATGGTAGTTCCTTTTATCGTGAGGTTTGAGATGGAAGCCTCATCAGCTTTGATCTCAGAATCCACCTGATTCAAGAGCTTTTCCATGTCCTTCCCTTGACTAACCATAAGAAGCCATTCAACATGCCTTATAGCTATTCTTGCCTGAAAGTCTTTGCTCAGCGTTGTGTAATACATGCCTTGATCTAAACTTGCTTTTGATTCATTTAAAATTGATTTAGCATCTTTCAGAGCTGCTTGGAGAGTTGTGTAAGTATCATAGCTAACGCTACTATCTTTAAGCTCTTTCTCAACTTTTTCATAATATGCCGTGGTGTTTTTGTAGTCTTCTTCTGCATCTTTCTTAAGGAATGCTGTATTTATCTTAATGTTTTCAGGAACCTTTGGCCTTTCTATCTTATGTCCAGTGAAATAAAAGACTGCATCATAGATGTCTCCTATTTCCTTAACCTCTAATCCCCATCTTTCTTTTGCATACTCTGCCACATCCACCCGCTTACTTGTTGTTGTTATCTGGATTATTCCACCAATCTCCTTCTTTTTAGTCTGTTGAACCATTTGAATTCTCTGTCCTTCAGGAATAAGAAAGAGAGTTGCTCCAACACTATGTGCAGCTGAAGCTTTTTCAAGTATTCCACCGACCGGCCCAATCGTACCATCAGGGTTTATCATTCCAGTCATCATAACTTTGGGGTTAATTTTCCATCCTTTTAAAGCAGCAATAATTCCTACAGTCATTGTTCCCCCAGCAGAGGGACCTCCTATTATGGGGGAATCAGCCTTTATTTGGATAAACACATCATATTTGCTCATATTAACACCGAGAACCTTTCCAGCTACCTCAGCCGCTAATCTGGCTGAAGCTTGCATATCAACTTCGGCTAGAGGCCATGTTTCAACATAGACATGACCACTACCAGGAGCTACTGTAATAATGAAATCTGTAGCAACACCCACTAATTCGCCTGTAGAAGTCCTTGAAACTGCCGGGGCCTTCATGACAACAGTATGCCCTTCACTCGGGCACTGGGCTATTGCAAACGGAGATATCAGGAGTATCATGAAGAATAACGGAACCAGTTTTTTCATCATTTTCACCTCCAAAAGCCTCTTTTCTTCACATTATAAATTTCTTATGGTTCACCCCTCTATATAAACTCAGGATAAATTTTAAAAGGTCATTTCAGCTACTATTTGCACTGAGGGATATCAATGAGCATCTTCTCCACTATAATCAACAGGAGATTTAAACATATCGCTGGCAACAGGTACGAAAAAATTCTAAAAAGTTACAAAGAGTTTTTTCTGACAGAAGAGGAGATTTCATTGCCCGTGATAAAATCCATCTTGATGCCAGTAGATAGAAGTGTTAAAATAGTCCCTAAAGAGATATATGAGGCTCTTTCGGCATGTGAAGATGCTGAGGTAACCGTTGTTTACATAATGAGCGAAGAAGCGTGCACCTTGATAAGGCAAACACTTGGGGAAGAGGCCAGTAAAGAATTCAAGACAAAAGCGGAGGAGAGAGGTCGCAGGCTTCTTGAAAAAATTGCTCTTTCTCTTGAAAATGCAGGACTTAAAGTACGTACAAGAATGTTTTTTGGCAATAAAAGCGAGGATGTTATAAAACTTTCAAGAGAAAGGGATCTCCTTGTTATACCCAGGATATATGGTTCTGAAATAA
>JAMOPD010000116.1 GCA_027064745.1 Thermococcaceae archaeon | reverse complement strand
ATCGAGAAAAACACCAATATAATCGCCAGCGGAACCCACATCTATGCGCCGAAAGAAATACAGGTGAAGACTAAACGCATTGTGATAAGACCAAAGGAAACTGATCTAACAGGTCTCGTCGAATCCGGAAGCCTCGATTATTACTTCATTTACAAGAGCGTTGCCGAGCAGCACCACCTCAGATACATCGAGCTTCCAGCAGAGATAAACCTCGAGGATTTCAAAAAGGCCAGCTATTACGGACAGGTGAGCATTACAATCGGCTCGACAGGCAAAACGATAAAGGCAAAGCCGATAGTCTATGGCGTTACCGCCCTCAGGGACGCACCAAATAAAAAGCTGGCGCTCGAATTCCTCAAATACCTCCTGAGTGAGAAGGGTAAGGAAGTATTCCAGAAGAACTACCAGGACTTCATATGGCCACCAATAGCCTTCGGTAAGGTTCCTGATGAAATCAAGAATTTGGTAAAAGTAGAAAAGTGAAGTTTTTATTTTTTCCTGCTCAAGTTTAAGCGGTGAGAACATGGAAAGCTGGAGGTTTAGAAAGGGTATGTTTTTTCTTCTAATTCTATTTTCCTGCGTCTTTCATTACTCATTAATTCTGGGAAAACCTGCCGAACACATGAGATTTACGGGTATAATTGTTATCTCAGCGTCTTTAGCGTTTTATACCCACAGCATGTTTCCCAGAACACATGAAAAACGTGAAGATTTTAGGAAAATTCTAAAGGATGATCCCTATCGTTATGTCAGGCATCCATTCTACTCCACATTCATCATTATGGAACTTGAAATAGCCCTTTTCTGCCTCAGTGTGTCAGGTTTGGGATGCATGCTCACGCTAGGGAGAGGAATACCTGGAGTTTATGAAAACACGGGGCAGATTCTTTCCTAGACCGGGGGGTGAAAAAGTGAGACGTAGTTATACCTTATACCTCTTCGCGGCTCTTGGCAGCTTTTTAATAATATACATAGCCCTTCCATTGGCTGTTATTTTCACCAAACAAGCTTCAGATTGGAAGATGCTTGTAAAAGCTCTGCATGACCCTCTCGTAATAGAAGCCCTGAGAAATTCCCTTTTTACAGCAACTGCAACGGCACTGATAGCTCTCCTATCAGGAGTGCCTCTGGGATATGTTCTTGCAAGGAAAGAATTCAGAGGAAAAAGCATCGTTCAGGCCGTTGTTGATGTCCCGATAGTTATACCACATTCCGTTGTCGGTATAATGCTTCTCGTGACGTTTTCAAACGCCATACTCGACAGCTATACCGGAATAATCGCTGCAATGCTCTTCGTTTCGGCGTCATTCACAATAAATGCAGCCCGTGATGGATTTCTGGCTGTTGATGAGAAGCTTGAGCATGTGGCGAGAACTCTTGGGGCCTCTCAAATGAAAACATTCTTTACAGTTTCCCTGCCAATGGCGCTCTCTTCGATTCTGAGCGGGGCCATAATGACATGGGCAAGGGCTATAAGTGAGGTGGGTGCAATCCTTATAGTTGCCTACTACCCGAAGACAGCTCAGGTGCTCGTGATGGAGTACTTCAACAACTACGGTCTGAGGGCATCAAGACCAATCTCAGTTATATTGATAACAATGAGCCTGACTATCTTTATAATGCTGAGATGGCTGGTGGGGAGGAAGGCAAATGAATAAAGCTTTAAGGAATGAGGAAAAATTTGATGTGGTGAGGAGAAGTGATAAATTCGCTATCAATTGAAAACTTTAGGGGGATTAAGAGTTTAGAACTTGAAAATCTTGGGCAGGTTAATGTGATTGCAGGAAAAAACAATTCGTGCAAATCAAGTGTTCTTGAATCTCTTGCGTTATTTTTAGGTGCTGAACAGGGATTTCAGACTTTTAGAGAGATTCTAGAAGAAATCCTCATCTGGCGTGGCTGGTATGGAGAGCAGGCTGTTGAAGATTTGCTTTACAAAGATTCAAAGGAGGCAAAGATAATGACAGACAATGGATCATTAACTATTGAATTTGGAACGCTTCCCCAACTACCCAATCAAAAGGGATTATCTCTTAAATTGAATGACAAACCTGGAATTTCTTTTGGCATTTTAGACATCAGCCGATTTCTTGTTGAAGGATATAGCAGGGTATTTCTCTCGTCAAAATTTTCTCCAGAGCTCAATTTCGAGTTGTTAACACCATTAACATTTAGAAAGTTTGGCTATGTTGAGAGTCTCTACTCCCATGCATATGAACAAAAGGTTGTGAAAAAAACGATAGATATTTTAAAAGTAGCATATCCCGAAGTTGAAGGATTCAGTCCCCTCTTTAAATTCAACAAATGGATTCTCTATGTTGAAACAAAATATGGCGTTTACCCTTATTATCTGATGGGCGAAGGATTCAAGAGTGCAATGATTTTGGCCTTCCTTTCATCATTGATAAACAGCGGGTACCTCCTTGTTGACTCTGCTGATGCGTTTCACCATCCGAAGTCGCTTGGGGTAATGGTGAAAACCCTCATTAAAGGGGCAAATGAAAACAATGTTCAGGTTTTCCTGACGACCCACAGCCTTGAACTGATAGATATGCTCCTTGAAGAAGGCATCGAGGCTGGAATCGACGGCAGGATTATTTATATGAAGCAAGAAGACAGTAATGTTATCGCCAAAATTGAGACCTTTGAACGTGCTAATGATCTCAGAGAAACCATAGGACTTGACCTGAGGGGATAAAAATGAACATGAGACTCCTAATCTTGGAAGGAAAAACAGATGTTTCATTCTTTTTGCCAATATTAAAGGGAATCTATGGTTTTAACGAGTATGATCATAGCATAAAAGAGAGAATTCCCATAGGACGACACAAAACCAAAAGCGCTATACTTTCCACTCCAATACCACTGGTTAAAAATGACGTCCTTTTGATTGTATATCACACAGGAGGTAAGGATAATCTTCCAAAAGCTGTCAGGAATATCATCTACACACTTGAAATATGGGAAGACGAATTAAAGCCGGGTGTTATTGGTGTCGTGAGGGATGCTGATACCAACAAGAATATTATGAACTGGATTAAGAGCATTCTTCG
>JAMOPD010000115.1 GCA_027064745.1 Thermococcaceae archaeon | reverse complement strand
AAAGACCCGCTCAGAAGGGGTCGCATCGGGAGGGCGGCCACGCCCCCACACCAACCCTTTTACACCCACCAATGCTCTCTTCTCGGAATCTTACTCACAACAACCAAACCATCCCCATAGAGCTTCGAGCGAACAACCTGGAAATACTTTTCAAAATCAAACGCTTTTTTCGAGGGTAATCCTCTCAACCTCCGAGAAATCACGTAAGAAACAGCATCAGCTACCTGCAAACCCAAATGCTGATACGAATGCGCAAAAAGAGGCGGGAGAATAGTGTAAAAAGACGTGGCATCACGCCCAAGAAGCGGGTCATATCCCCCACGAATAACCGCCTCGATAAGATTATCCCTTGTTCTCTCCCGCTCAATCCTAACAGAATCATCAATAACCCACAACAGGAACTCATAACCCTCCGTCATCAACTTAACACGAAGAAAATGCTCCACCATATCCGCCAGCACCTTAAAAGAATAAGCATGAGCAAGCCGCCCAAGCTGGTTAAGTGAGACTCCAGAATTCAACGCCAAAACCTTCGGTTTATCAATGACAACAGACATAATATATAACTCACCAAAATCACTCAAAATCTCAAACAGCCCATCAAGAAGTTTGACACGTTTTTCAAGAGGCACGCCTTTGTAATTCTTATTCCCATGAACAATTTCCTTAGTATGAATCTCAACAGACCATTTGTCCTTAGGAAGAACACTCCTCTTCAACCACTCAATTTCGTGATAGAAAGAGCTAACCCTGGACTCATGAATAACCACAGCAGAGACCACATAAAGAGGCTCTTGCTTAATGTCCTTCTCCCAAAACTTCGGTTTCCCACTCTCATCAACGAAAGCAAACCACATCTCACCTTCCTCCGATTACACTCTCTCCTCACTAACCCGCAAAATGTTTTAATACTTTCTCAGCAATTCTCGAAATAGTCACAAACTCACGGAGGCCCACCGATGACCAACACCGCTAAAATCATCGAACCACTCGCGAAATTTCACGCTAAGGTTACACGTGGAGGTCAGTTCACTTTCCCGCTCTGGACAAGGGTTTATCATGAACTCGATGTTGGTGATTATGTAGAATTAATAATTCGAGTCAAACATGGGGGAGATGTTCTCAGGGGACTGTTTGTTGCTCGGCTTGTAGATAAAGGCAACATAACAATCCCCAAGGGGCTAAGAGATGAAATGGGGATTAAAAAGGACACAGTTGTTGAGGTGTTGGTAGTTAGAGCTTATCGGCTTAAAGACCTACTCGGAGACCACTCCAAGCTAATCAAACAGCTCTCACTCTCAAAAAACTCCATACACGGACTACAAGGTTGATTATACGTCAGATTACGTACGTAACGTATTTAAGAAGGAGAGAGAATTAAAAGCAGGATCAGTATCAGTATATTTGCTAAGTCTAAATTTCACTCTAAGGGGTGTGGTTATGGCACAAGCGATATCAGAGATTAACTCGCATGGAACATATAGGGTACCCTCTCAAAAAGATGATGACTCTATTTTTACGGAAAAAGCTACTTCACTCAATGATCTGTATGGACTTATTGAGGAGAGATACCTGTACAATATTGCAAAGCATGCTCTCACAGTTGGGATTTCAACATGTTTAGTAGATATCAATGATGAAAACCTGAAAAAAACTCTCCTATTCAGAAAAGTGACTTTTGACATTAAAAAAATAACAGAAAGATTATATTACGTTAGACTTGGGAAGGATTTAATATTAGATTACTATTTAATCAAAGATGGAGAAACACGTGACAAAAGTAGAACGTTCTATCTGTTTATAAGTGATGATAACCGAGCCAGGACTATCTTGCATACATTCTTTAGAAATGCCAAGCCATATTTTGAAAGCTCCTTAATATCCCAACAGGACATATTTGATATCATAGACGAATTTGCAGAGAGTACACAAACCAAACTGCTATTTGTTGATGGGACTCTTAAAATGCCAGGGGAAACAAGAAGAATATGGAAAAAGAAACCACAAGCATATGATCGAGAACTCCTAACAAGAATTGCCTCTGAAAACAGGGGACGCTGGAGTTCAATTGCTGTTCAGACTGAGGATAACAGAATGAAGTTTAGAGTGTATGAAGAGGGGTTTGTAACTCTCCATTATGGCTCATATAAGCAACTCTATACATATGTTGTTCTACCCCTTCTTAGGAAAATTGATGAAAAATCTAGTATCTTCAGGGAAGTCGAGAAAAATGCTCCCTTTGATTCGTCACTTAAGATAATACAACTTACTTATGCCACAGAGATAGATAAAGAGACCCTCTTCCAAATTAAAGATTTATTGAGCACTAAATACATTTCCAGCGTACTTCATGCGGGGAATCCATATCTCCATATGGAGCTCATTGACAGGAAGGACTTTTCCAACTTGGCCCTTTTTGCGTCGGGAAATAAAATTGAAATAATTCCCGGAAGAGGAGTTACTTTCTCGACACTCATAGAGATTGTAGCTCTCCTCCTTGACATCCTTCCAACTCTGCAGATACACATTAAACCTGCAGAGGGCGATTAATTATGCGAGAGGTCACCGAAGAAGAATATCAGAGACTATTAGATGCCAAAATCAGAGAAATTGAGCATGAATTTGATAGATACTTAACCACAGTTACATTATTCTACAGCATCTGGAGCTTTTTTCGCAAGCATGGCAAGTTCAGAATAGAGATAGAACCCACGCTAAAATTGCCCGATAACCACCGTATTACCCCTGACATTGTTTTTTATACACCTCAAGATGTTATACTCTTGATAATTGAATACAAATACGGAATTAAAGGAAAAGAGGAACATTTAGTGAGAGATCTGAAAAAGGTAGAAAAATATCTTGAACTCGCATCAGAGGTTATTCTCTTGTTCTCCGATATCACGGCTGAAGGGGAAAAGCGTAAATTACAGAAAATCATATCTAAACTTGATGATAGGTTAATAGTTTGGAATGCCCTCTTAGATAATGAAAATCAGACAATAACCTTTGAAAAAATCAGAGGGGAACCAAATTGCGAAGAATTCCTGAGGCCACTAAGAAAGAGAA
>JAMOPD010000114.1 GCA_027064745.1 Thermococcaceae archaeon | reverse complement strand
GGGGGGCAGTGGAGAATCGATAAAACCCTGGAGTTACTAAGTACCTTAAACTCGGTTATAGAGAAAGTGGGCATATCTTCAGCTCTTGAGGCTGGTTTCTATCTCTCAAAATTTCGATTTGAAGATTTCAAAGAAATTTGCGATGGTGATGATGCTATGAAGAAAATTAGTGAGCTTCTTTCGAAAAAAGGCCAAGTAATCCTCTACGGCCCACCAGGAACTGGAAAAACCTGGCTCGCAAGGAATTATGTCGTCAGAGAAACTGGTGAAGACAAGCCTGGAAATCGCTGGGAGTTCATAACCTTTCACCAGTCATACAGTTACGAGGAGTTCATTGAAGGATTCAGGCCAAAGACCGATGATAATGGGAACATCAGATACGAAGTGGAGGATGGAATATTCAAGAAAATTGCCCTTAGAGCGCTTGTAAAGGGACTTCTCGAACTGGAAGACGCATCAATTGATAAGAACAAATTACAAAGGCTCTACATTCTTTTAACCAAAAAAGAACCCCTATCCCCTACAGAATACGAGGAGTACTTACTGCTCAAGAGATACCTCTGGGAACTGGTGGGAGGACTTCCAAAAGACAAACTAGAGAATCTCACCCCCAAGTTCTACCTCATCATCGACGAAATCAACCGTGGCAACATCAGCAAAATCCTCGGCGAGCTGATAACGCTCCTCGAAAAGGACAAGCGCCTCGGTAGTGAGAACCAGCTCATCGTAACATTGCCTTATTCTGGCGAACCCTTTGCAGTACCGCCGAACCTTTACATAATCGGCACGATGAACACAGCTGATAGAAGTATTGCCCTGCTTGACGTTGCGCTGAGGAGAAGGTTTGCCTTTATCGAGGTTGGGCCGAATCCTGAGAAACTAAGGGACAGGAGCATTGAGGGTATCAATCTTGCTGAATTGTTAAAAACAATCAATGACCGCATAACTGCCGTTAAAGACCGCGACCACAGGATAGGCCACAGCTACTTCCTGAACGTGGAGACCGTTGATGACCTTAAGCGCGTCTGGTACTATGAAGTGCTCCCGCTTCTTATGGAGTACTTCTACAACGATTGGGAGACGATAAAATGGGTACTGAAAGAGAAAGGCAAAGAGCGTGGAAACGTGTTCTTCGAGAAGTTAGAACTTACAGGGCCAAACGGAGAAGAGGCATATCAATTAAAAGTTCTCGAAGGAGACGCCTTTATTGGGGCTTTAAAGAGAATAATCAGTGAGAATACTCCATCTCAAGAGGGAGGAGCAACAACTAACGAGGAAAACTCCCCAGAGAACAGCCAGTCCCAACGGGAAGGGGACTGATTCGCATGCCAAGACTAACGACAATAACGCTCTACGAACATGAGGAAAGGAAGTACAGAGATATTGCAGGAGACAAAAAGGCTATTCAAGACGCTCTCATCAAGCTAAACAAGCAATTTAAGAAGGATTTTAAAAAGCTGGACAAATCAGAAGATAATTCAGATACTGAGGATACGATAGACGAGAGCAAAGGCGTTGTGGAGGTCTATGCCAACAAGATTAAAGCACGACACTACGTCGGCTTCGCCGCCGTTGACAACGTTTTCCTTCAAATTCTTCCAAAGGTCTTCAAGCCAAAGAAAGGGCAAACACAAGAGACACCGGAAGATACATGGAAGTCCATTCTGGCTTTTATACGAATGCTTGACATGGCCTATGGACTAAAAATCAAAGACCACGACTTAGCTTATCTTCATGGGCGAAAACTCCAGCCGAACCTTTACGAAGTTTTCATTTATTTGTTTGCTAAAAGCCTCTGGAGTGAGGTTCAAAGGGGATACCACCGAGAATACGTTGAAGTTCAAAGGGAGGAGAAGTTTCTTCGGGGAAAACTACTGATGAACCAACAAATACGAAAGCTTCCCCACCAGCTAAACACCTTTAGCGTTGAAGTCCACGAGCTCATTGAGGATAATCTGCTCAACAGGATTTTCTATGCATCGGTTAGAGAAGCACTCAGGAGAACAACATGGGGCCTAAACAGAAAGCTTCTCGGTGAGCTGATGCTAGCCTTTGACGGTGTTACGCCGATACACCTTAAGGTCGAGCACTTTGACCGCGTCCATTTTACAAGGCTCAATGAGAGGTTTAGGAGGCCTTTTGAACTGGCTAAACTTTTGTTTATGCCTGCAAGCGGCAAAGGAAGGAGTAGGGAAGTTAGCGGGTTCTTTGTTGACATGAACAAGCTGTTTGAACGATTTATTGAGAGAGTTCTCGTGAGAAACCTTCCGCCGGGATACAAATTGTTCTACCAAGAATCTTATCCATTTTTAAAAAATCAGAATGGAAGCTCCCAAAAGCCTGATTACGTTGTTAGAAAAGGTAACACTCCTGTTGTAGTTCTTGATGCAAAATACAGAGAGCTCAAAGAGAGAATCCCCAGCTCGGATATGTTACGCCAGCTTTATGTCTATTCACGGATTTGGGGTTATAAGACCAGTCACGAAAATGACTCAAAACCTCCTGCCGTCATTATAATTCCTTCCAGCTCAACTTACAATCAAGGACTTCCAGACAAACCGTTAGAGTTTGAATTTTTCGATGGGAGGAAGCTCTTTATATTTGCGTACAACATGGATTATGTAAAAACGGGTGCAATATTTAAGGCAGATGAAAACTTCAGAAGGAGCCTAAACAACATTATTGGCAAACTAAACACTTAAGTTATCTCAATGCTAAACTATAGCGCGGTGATATAAATGGGCGAAATAGTTGTGAAAGTTCCCTCTGGAATGGAGCGCCTCATTGAACGGAAGATAAAGATTATACTTGAGCGGGAGATGGGGAAAGGGCTAAGCAGAGCTGTTCTTTCCAAGTACCTTGGCAAGTTCAAAGGGGATGTCAATGAAGAGGACTGGTACCTCCAGTGAGCTTATCTTTTTGGACTCCTCCGTTTTAATCGAAGGACTAAAAGGTAATCCCTCCGCCGTTTCGCTCTTTGAAGAGCTTCTCAACTCCAATTTGGTCCCAGTAATCAACGACATAGTTTTCAGTGAGTTCCTTTTTCACTACATTGCCCTCAAAACTGGAG
>JAMOPD010000113.1 GCA_027064745.1 Thermococcaceae archaeon | reverse complement strand
TGGGGGTGCTCCAAATGAGTGAGGCAATTGCCAAGGTCGAAAACCTCAAAAGACACTTTCCTATGAAGAGGAGCTGTGGTATGCCCTCTCTATGGGGGTGCTTCAGATGAGTGAGGCAATTCTCAAGGTCGAAAACCTCAAGAAATACTTCCCTGTGAAGAGGAGCATAATAGAGATTCTCAAAAAGGAGTCTCCAAAATTTGTTAAAGCCGTTGATGGCATAAGCTTTGAGATAAGAAAAGGAGAAACACTTGCGCTGATTGGAGAAAGCGGATGCGGCAAAACAACAACAGGGAGAGTTATACTGAGGCTGATTGAGCCTACTGACGGAAGGATTATATTTGACGGCACGGATATAACCCAGCTCAGTCATGATGAACTGCGGCCGTTTAAGAGGAGAATGCAGATAATCTTTCAGGATCCCTATTCAAGTTTAAGCCCCAGAATGAAGATAGGAGATGCTATAGCTCATCCTCTTCTCGTTCATAGATTGGCCAGTAAGGCTGAAGCGAAGGAAATGGTTCTTAAAATGCTCAGACGCGTGGGCTTAACTCCTGAGGAGGAATTCTATGAGCGCTATCCGCACCACCTCAGCGGAGGCCAGAGACAGAGAGTTGTTATAGCGAGGGCAATGATACTGAAACCTGAATTTGTGGTAGCAGATGAAGCTGTTTCAATGATAGATGTCTCGATGCGTGCTTCAATCCTTGAGCTCCTTGAGTCCTTCAGAAAGGAGTATCATCTCAGCATGCTTTTCATAACCCATGATATTGCCATTGGAAAGATGATAGCCGATAGAATTGCAGTCATGTATCTTGGCAAAATCGTGGAAATCGGCCCCACAAAGGAGGTTCTTGGAAATCCAGCACATCCATATACACTCGCATTAATTCAAGCGGTTCCCTCAATAGCCAAGCGCAAGGAAAAGAGAAAAACCCTGCACATAACAGGTGAAGTTCCAAATGCTGTCAATCCTCCAAGTGGCTGCAGGTTCAATCCGAGATGTCCGTTTGCAGATGAACTCTGTAAAACAAAAGAGCCAGAATTGATTGAGATTAGCAATGGACACTTTGTTGCCTGTCACCATGAGCTTAGAGGAAACAAGTAAATGAGTTACTTTCTCTTTCTATATCTCTAATTTCTATGCATCTTCATACTGTCGGGATAACTTGCGGGAGCAACTGACGGGCCCTCTAACTCCTGACAATATGCTTATTTCTCCTTGCTCTGGGCATTTTCTATTGTATCGTCCTCTAAGATGAGAACCTCAATAAAGCTTCTCTGGTGGTTAGTTCCCTTTGTTTCTTATTTTTCTATGTATTTTGAACATTTATCTGTATTACCTTTTCGAAGAGGAATCCTCTAAGGAGAATTGTAATAAAGCTACCCAACATTTGGCTTTCCTTTATTCCTTATTTTTCTGTCTATTCTGATCATTTCCTCCCATTGCCTTCCTGGCCAGTAAATCTGCCCACAGTTCGTGCAGATATAAAACTCATCGTATTTTTGATAGATGCTCTCAGGAACCTTATTCCTAACTTCATCCTTGGAAACCGGCAGGATTAATCCGTTGCACTTTGGGCAGCGTGCATTTGCTGGAAACAGCTCAGCAAACTCAAAGCCCTCTCTTTTCAGCTCGTCAATCTGCGCTTCAAATGAATTGGAGTCTATAAGAATTGCTCTGATGCCGAGCTTTTTAGCTCTCTTTACGAGCTCTTCATCTCG
>JAMOPD010000112.1 GCA_027064745.1 Thermococcaceae archaeon | reverse complement strand
AACTAAGATCAACTCCCCTCCAAGCTCATCCATCCTATCCTTTAAATTTAGCAATACCCCCAACCCAGAACTATCCAAATAAGGGACCTTTGACATTTCAATAATCAAGGAAGAAATCCCTTTCTCTCTATTTATAGCTTCAAGTATCGTGGACAAGACAGAAACCTTCTCCTTAGCAACAAGCTCTCCCTCCAAATAAAAGACCAATTTATCCTCTATTCTCTCCTCTCTTAACTTCATAACACCTCAAGCATCCTATCGATCGACCCTTTAGCCCTTTCAATTATATCTTCTGCAAGATTAACCTCATAGACCTCATCCTGTAACGCACGATAAAGCCTCTCTAAGGTTACCGTTTTCATTGTCTTACACGTCGCTGATTCACTTACTGGGATAAATTCTTTTTCAGGTAGATCTTTCTTTAATCGATACGTCATTTCTCGCTCTGTGCATATGATAAAAGTCTTTGCCGAGGACTCCATTGCATACCGAATCATACCCGAAGTTGAGGCTATCACATCGGATAACTCTAAAACCTCTGGTTTGCACTCAGGATGTGCAATTACCTTAGCTTCTGGATACTCTTGTTTCCGTGTTAACACATCTTCTTTCCTGATATGCTCATGGACATAACAATAGCCCTTCTCCCATAGTATTATATCAGATCTTCCCGAAACCCTTTGAACATAATTGCCTAAATTCCTATCTGGTAAAAAAACTACAGGCCTATCTTCAGGCAGACGTTGGACAACCTCAACTGCGTTAGCAGAGGTGCAACAAATATCAACTTCTGCCTTTACTTCCGCACTTGTGTTCACATAGGCAACAAATATAGCATCTGGATATTCTTGCCTAAGTCTCTTTACATCCTCAGCCGTTACTGTATCAGCCAAAAAACAACCTGCTGAAAGGGAGGGAATAAGTACTTTCGAAGTGGGTGAAAGTATCTTTGCAGTTTCAGCCATAAATATTACTCCACAAAACACAATCAGTTTGGGCTTCCTATTAGCCGCAGCTCGACTTAACTCCAAAGAATCTCCCACAATATCCGCAACATCCTGAATTTCAGGAAGTTGATAATTATGCGCCAAGATCAAAGCGCCTTTCTCTTGTTTTAATTTCAAAATCTTCTCTTTTAAGTCCACCGATCATTCTCCCCAAGGATAAAAGACCCTGTTTATTTCCCCTCCACCTATAACGACATCCCCATGATACAAAACCACATGCTGCCCTTTTGCCACTCCACGTTGAGGGTTAGCAAAAATCACTTCCATTTCTCTCGGAGATAAAACTCGCACTTTTGCCTTTATATTGGGTTGATTATACCTGATTTTCGCTGTTACCTCAATCTTATCATCAAAAAATATCCACATCTTTCCCTGACACCTACAAGACACTGCATTAGCCTCTTGTCCCTTGGCAACTACCACTAAGGCCTTATCAGGATCGATTTTTACCACATACCAAGGCCCAGGTTTAGAAATGCCCAATCCCTGCCGCTGTCCAACAGTGAAGTTATGCGTTCCTTCATGATACCCAAGTAGTTGTCCATGTATATCTACTATCAACCCAGAACGAGCCTTTATCCTATTTAATAGGAATTGCCGATAATCTCCTTGACGGATAAAACATAAATCCTGACTCTCCCCGACAAAAAAATTTTCGCCAAATAGCCGAGACATCTCTTCTCTCACCTTTTGCTTTCTCTCCTCACCCAGAGGAAATACTATTTTGTGCAAATATGGAACAATTTTATACAAAAAATAACTCTGATCTTTCTCTTCATCTACGCCCTTAGCTAAAAAATAATCATTACCTTTCTTAACAACTCGTGCATAGTGTCCAGTAGCAACCTTATCAAAACCCCACTTTTCTGCTAATTCCAATAATAACTTAAACTTAAAATCCGGATTGCACCATACACATGGATTGGGAGTAATTCCACGAGCATAACCTCGAATAAATCTCTCAACCACTATCTGTTCAAACTTATCCTTAAAGTCAAGGACATGCCAATCTACTCTTAATTTCTCACAAATGAAAGCTACCTTTTTTTCTAATTCAGGATTAAATCCTGTGTGAAAAAATACTGCCTTTACTGAATAACGTTTCGCAAGCTTATATAAGGCAAAAGCAGAATCAACCCCTCCGCTTATCCCCACCAATATTTTCATAATGAGCCAATCTACGTTCTAAATCTTCCACTCTTTTCTCCAACCGAGACTGCTCCTTCATAAGCACTTTTATAACATCAGCAATTGGATCAGGTAACTTGCCATGTTCAAGATCTACTTCAATCTGCTTTCTCGCCCTCCGAAGCTCTTGAACTACCCTACCCGGCACGCCCACTACTGTAGCGCCAGAGGGAACATCTTTGATCACTACTGAACCCGAGCCAATCTTTGCCCCTTCCCCTACAGTTATATCCCCCAACACTATTGCACCAGCCCCTATTACTACTTTATCCTTTATTGTGGGATGACGCTTCTTCTTCTCCTTACTTGTCCCCCCCAAGACTACACCTTGGTATATAAGCACATCGTTTCCTACCTCTGCAGTTTCACCTATTACTACTCCCATGCCATGATCAATAAAGACTCTCCGCCCTATCTTTGCTCCGGGATGAATTTCAATCCCAGTAAGAAAACGATTTATGTGAGAGAGCAGGCGAGCCAGAAATTTAAGGTGATGATTCCACAGCCAATGGGCGATCCTATGGAGCCAAATTGCATGAAGCCCAGGATAACAAAATAAGACCTCTAAATAGCTGCGTGCAGCAGGATCGTCACGAAAAACTGTCTCAATATCCTCTTTTAACCGAGAAAACATATGCTTTATACTGCAACAACCTGTTTTACCTCCGGGACCAAATTCTTTAGCGACTGTTCAACTCCCATCTTAAGGGTTATTATGGAAAATGGACAAGAACCACAGGCCCCCAAGAGTTTCACCTTTACTGTACCATCCTCTTCAACACCTACTAACTCTATATCTCCTCCGTCCATCTGAAGGGCAGGTCTTACCTCTTCTTCGATTATCTTTTTCACCTTCTCTTCAAGCTCAACTGGATTAATCACTCTGACACCTC
>JAMOPD010000111.1 GCA_027064745.1 Thermococcaceae archaeon | reverse complement strand
CGAAACGCTCAGGGGGATTAAAATCATCAGCGCAGTTGAAAGCTGGAATATGAGCATGAAAGATTCCCAAGCTTTTGTAGTGTATCTTGTGGATAAAAACCCCGATACTGTAGCTCTGATTGCCAGCAAAAACTACCTGATATTCGCAAAAAACAGAAATGTTAAAGGCGTTTCAATGAATGTCCTTCTAAGAGAAGTTCTCGGAGAAATCGGAGGTGGCGGCGGAGGGAGTGAAATTCTGGCAAGGGGCGGTGGTTTTAAAGTTGAGCCAGAAAAGGCACTTGAAATTGCAATGGAGAAGCTTAAAAGAGCATTAAAATGATAATGGCAGTACCGCTGGAATAACCTTGATGGATATTGCTTTTTTAATGCCCTGACAGCATAACATATAACAACCACAATGCTTATATATTATGACTACATTAAGTTTTACTGATGGTATATGTGAGGAAGAAATTTGTAGCTACGATTTTGCTGGGTTTACTTTTTTTTGGTTTTTTCGTAAGAGCTGGAGTGCAGTCAGGCGTGATTATAAGACTCCAGAATTCCACGGGAGCCCATGTGTTTGTTAAAGCCCTTTACCCTGACGGGTTTAAGAGTCTGGGAGTTTACACTGTCGGAGAAAACGGGAGAATACTCGTGAAACTTGACAAATTAGAGAAAGCATGGAATACCGAATACAGAAAACACGGTAAGATGAGCTCCCCGTTCTTAGTGATTACCATTGTAAAAAACGGAAAAATAGCAATTAAGGGAATTTCACTTGGATGGGGTAGAGAGAAAGTTGTTATAACTCCAAAGTTTAAACCTTTAAAAACATTGAACGAAAAAGCCAGTATGAAGTCCCCGATGGCAGGCTATTATGAATGGCTCGATGATTCAAAAGAAAAGAATATTACAGCCGTTGTTGCTCAAGTTAATAGCAATGATGCAAACAGCTGGGGGGATCTGCTTTACTACTATGCAGCTGCTTCAAAAATAGGATTTGGGATGTATGTATTTGCAAACAGCGAATGGTCGCAGATTGGACATCACTACATCTACGACATTTCGGGAGGCAAAGCCAAGCAGGTTCATTTTGACGGTGTGCAAGATGCATACATCTGGATGACATTCACATATCGCTACGAACGCTGGGGCATTCACATTGACGGACAGACCTTTTATGAAGAGTACGTTTATATAAAAAGCTTTGATCCGAATTCCCTCGATGGCGGAAACTATAAACCTTCATACGTTAAACCGATCCCCATAGATAGCTGGGATGCCGGAGCACTTGAATATTCCTCTTCGTATAGAGATCCTTATTATACCTACACTATCAGTGGCAGCAGTTACTCCTCATCAGGTCTCGATGCTCTCGGGTTTATTGGATACTTGGAAGCTATAGGGAAGATTACAGAAACTGCCGCTCAGGCTGCAACTCTGGCAGGGCTGTTTATTGATGTCAATTACGAAGAAATAAGCAATCAAGCATATCTTATTAATCTTGTAACCTATGGAGAAAGTGGGACATGGCATGTCATTAAGAAAGGAAAAGCAACAGCAAATGTAAACAACATGAACACCATACCTATATTTGCATTCCAGATTTTAAATCGCTAAATCTTTGTTGTTTGATCCTCTTCTACTTATTTCTCATTTATTCCAAGCTTCTCATAAACTTTTCTCCTTATGCTTTCTGGAACCTCCGGTTTTCTCACCTTCTCCAGAGCCTTCCCTCTGTCTATCAATCCATACCTCACAAGAGCGGCAATCCTACGATGCTCAAAGCTGAATCCATGCTTCTCCCAATATTTCTCAAGAGCAGGGCCGAGGATGAGACAGTTGGTCGTGTATCCTGCCAGAGATGGAAACTCAAAGGGTAGCTTTTTCAAAATTTTAAACCGCTCCTCCTCACTCATCAGACTGAGGAGCCTGACCTGAAGGATTCCACCGGACATCAGGCGGTATGGATGGTGGCCGAAGGGCAGCTCATGGCCGGTTATGAGGTACTTATAGCCGTTTTTAAGGGCATACTTTCTGAGACGTTCCATAGTTCTTCGAGAGCAAGCTCTGCACGGGGACTGACCCTTTAGGAGAGCTTTCTTGAAGATATCCAAATAATCGTAGCGGAGAATCCTGAAAGGAATATTAAGATACCTTGCTACCCTCTTGGCGTTTTCAATCGCTTTCTCTACCATGAAGCCGTGGTCAACCATCACAGCCTCAACATCGAGGTGATATTTTTCCACAGCCAGATAAAGAGCAACCGTGCTATCTTTACCCCCGGAGAATGCCACCACAGCCCTCTCAGCTTTTTTCATCACATCATCAAGCTCCTTTCTGATTCTCTCCCTGTTAGGTTTGTGCTTTAAATAGACCTGACACTCCCTACACAGGGGCTTCCCATCTATGATGTCAATTTTCGCTGTTTTTTCATTATGTATGCAAAGGGAGCAGGTTAGCATAGTTGAATGAAAAGAAAGACAGTTTAAAAGACTTCCTGGAGGTATGTGCATGCTGTCAGGATAGAGAGCGCCTGACGGGCCCTCTAACTCCTGACAGTATCAGCATGTGGATACGCGTAGACAGCTCAAAAAGGGCAAACTTGAATTATCCTACCATGAGGTAGCGGTATATTCCAATCAAAGAAGTTCTTGCGTTTTTCCTTTCCCTCTTTTGCACATCCTTTTCCAAGACAGAGTATGCGGAGAGCAGCTCATCAACCTCCAGAAGTTCTTCCCATGCAGTATCAACTGCCTCTTCCATACTCCTAGTTGATTCCATTGCATCCCTCATAACCTTAACCCATAGCTCGATTTGATACCTGTGTTTTCTGATAATTTCTTGACTGTTCCCATACATGCCGAAATGAGCGAAGCATATATTTTTCCTGCCAACCTGGAGCATTTTCTCAAGAGAATCCATATAGAGCTCTTTTACAAACTTCGGAGGTGTTGAAGGCCTTAGATAAAGCTCTTCTCCTTCAATAAATACGCCTGCTGAATCCCCCGTAAAAAGATAGTCCCCTATAAGATAGCTCTGATGATGGGGAGCATGCCCAGGGGTGGGTAGGATTTCTACGTTAAAGCCCCCGAATTCAATTTTCCCTCTATAGA
>JAMOPD010000110.1 GCA_027064745.1 Thermococcaceae archaeon | reverse complement strand
TCGAAGGAACCCACTCCCAGGTGTCAAAATCTAATTTAAAACCTTTGATACTAATAGAGAACTTTCTGCTTTCTATCTTTTTTAAGAGTCCATATTTCCCATAAAGGAGATAATCAACAGCACTTTTCAAAATCATCAGCCGTGCTTTATGTTCAATAAATGTCGAAATCTGAATTGGAGTAAATTCACAGACGTAATAGGTCTTCTTATAAATCTGTCAGGCAAAACAAGTGATATCCTCATTGAACGCCGCGGGGTCGCGGTTCGAATATTCATTTCCGCATTTTGCAGAGATGTATGGGTTAAGCTCGAAAGCTCCATACAATTTTAGAAGCCTAATTATCTGTGAAGAAAACATCATCATGGATTTTCTGAATAATACTGCTCCAAAAGAGGATAACATTGAGAGTCAGGAGTGCTTTTTTCCAAGTATTCAACCTTTTCAACAATCTACGTTCCAATAAATGCGAATATCCCCAAAATTCCAAGTCAATTTCATTACAGCAAGACTCTCGTTTAAACTCCTCTTGAAGAACATTATTTAGCTTGTCCTTTTCAATTACGCTGGATAGACCTTTTTGTTTATTGCCTCTATGTCTTTATCATGGAGATTATCAACAATAAAAATCCCTTATGAGTTTCAGTATCTATGAAGTCTATCCAACCCCGAATCTTAAAGATATCATGAAAGCCCCATTTACCGGATTTTGCTTCTGCAATAAATATCCTCGGAGCCGAATCCAGCGGATAATCAGTTATCATTAAGTCTATCTCAAGAAATTCATCTCCACCCTCCCGAAAATGAATGTTTTTCTCTACATAGCACCCATAACAATGAAAAAAACGCTGCAAGTTGATCCTCAAACTGTTTTCCATTGTCACTCATAATGATCCCAAATGATATAATGCTTAAAAGGGTTTGCGAGACATATTCAGTTAGTGAATAATTCGGGTGCTGAATACAACCGGTGATAACCATGAACCGTGATGAACTTGTTTCATTTCTCGACGAATACCTCAACATCTCGGCCTATCCCGACAAGTCGAGGAACGGTCTGCAGGTCGAGGGAAAAAAGGAAATCGAACGGATAGCCTTTTCCGTAGATGCAACGCTGAGAACGATAGAGCATGCCGCAGAGAGAAATGCAGATATTCTGATAGTTCACCACGGCATAATCTGGGGTGGGCTGGACTACATCACAGGGATACACTACAAACGATTAAAGACGCTCTTCGATGCCGGGATGAACCTCTACGCCGCCCACTTACCCTTGGATGCCCATCCGGAGGTGGGAAACAATGTACAGCTCTTAAAGCTGCTCGATCTTGAGCCGAAGGAGCCCTTCGGGGAGTATAAAGGCCTGAGCATAGGCTTCCTCGGGGAGTTCAAAAAGGCGGAGCCCATCGAAAAAATCGCCCGGATTCTGGCGGAGAGACTCGACACGACCGTTAAGACCTACAACTTTGGGAAAAGGGAGATAAGAAAAGTCGGAGCTGTGAGTGGGGCTGGAGCATTCGCTCTGGAAGAAGCCTGGAGAAGGGAAATAGACCTCCTCATAACCGGCGAGTTTGGTCACGCCGACTATTTAACGGCCCTCGACCTGGGAATTAGTGTCGCTGTGGCAGGTCACTACAAGACCGAGACACTGGGTGTTAAGGCGCTGATGGAAGTTGTAAAAGAAAAGTTCAGGGTGAAAACGATTTTTATAGAAAGCCCTACAGGGTTATAACCTCTTTTATTTTTTCAAGAAACTCTTCCGGTTGCAGTATTGAAAGCTCCATCTTAAGCTCTTCCTCAATAAACTGAACCACCCATCCCAATTGAGGCATCTTAAACGGATAAACAATCCACAGCTCATGAAATCCAGCCCTATGGGCTTTAACGGCATTGTATAGAACCCTCTGGCGAATCCATTTGAACGAATTCTCCATTTCAACTGCCACAAGCTTTTTCTCTCCACTGAAAATCGCCAGATCAATTCTGCTTCCATCCTCTGTTCTGTATTCCCTGATGGCAAGCAGAGATTTCATGGAGCATATGGCTTCAGCTTCCCTCAGGAGAGTTTTTACTTTAATTTTAACCACCAAAAAGAAGATTAAGAGGAGAGCCTCTTTTTGAGCTCTTCAATGGCCTCTCTTGCCTTAAGGATGTTCTTTATTTTGCCCTGAGCTAATTCTTTCCTTCCTCCACCGCCGCCGCCAGCAATAGAGGTTATAACCCTCACGAGATCGCCTGCCTTGAGGTTAAGGTCATCACCCACACTGACGACAACGGCTTTGGTATCTTCACTTATGAGGGCAACTACCCTCCTTGGCTTTCTGAGGTTTAAAGCCGCTTCCCTAAGGTTGTCTATATCTCCCTCAACAATTTCTCCAATGAACTCTGTCTCGCCAACCTTCTCGGTTTTACCTTCAAGCTCATAAACGAGAAGCTTTGCGAGTTCTTTCTTCAATTTCTCAGCCTCTTTTCTTGCCTCCTTCCATTCGCTGAAGAACCTCTCAGCAGTCTCGGGCAGTTTTTCAGGAGGAACGCGGAAGACTTCACTAGTCTTCTTAAGGATTTTTTCAGTTTCCTGCATCCAGCTAACAGCGGCTTCACCGCAGGCAAAGATTATTCTCTCAACTCCGTCCTGTATGCGCTCTGTCCGCAGAATCTTAATCGGGCCGACCAAGCCGGTGTTTGGTAAATGAGTACCACCGCAGGCCTGCACATCCCAGTCCTCTATTCTGAGAACCCTAATTGTTCTTCCGGGAACGACTCCGCCCTGATAAAGGCGGAAGCCGTACTTCATCTCAGCCTCTGTCCTCGGGAGCCACTCCCACGTTACCTTCCTGTTCTCCATCACAACACGGTTGGCTAGGCGCTCTATCTCCCTGAGCTCCTCCTCGCTTATGCGCTTGTAGTGGGCTATGTCAAGCCTCGCCCAATCAGTGTGAAGTTGACTGCCAGCCTGCCAGACGTGCTTTCCGAGAACCCTGACCAAAGCTCCCATGAGGACGTGCGTTCCGGTGTGATGTCTCATGTGCTGGATTCTTCTGCTCCAGTCAATCTTCCCGTGAACCCTAATGCCCTCCTTAAAGAGCTCCGGTTTGTCAACACGATGGAGTATTGCTTTCCCAACCTTTTG
>JAMOPD010000109.1 GCA_027064745.1 Thermococcaceae archaeon | reverse complement strand
ATGAGAGCGAAGAGCCGCTGGAAAAAGTTATGGAGAGAATTGAGAATTACGAACCTTACATGCCTATGCACATTGCAAAAGCCCTGAAATTGGGAGCAAGCCTTGATGAGATTCACGAAATTACTGGAATAGACAAGTTTTACATCTACATAATTGAAGATCTCGTTAAAATTGCAGAAGCCTTGAGAAATCCAAATGAAGAAATAATAAGAGAAGCCAAAAAGCTTGGATTTAGTGATGAGCAGATAAAAGCTCTATCTAATAGTAGCATTAAGAAATCGATTCCATTTGTCAAGCAAATAGACACCTTGGCTGGAGAAGTTCCAGCAAGGACGAATTATCTATACATGACCTATGATGCACAAGAAAACGATATCCCATATACAGAAAAGCCAAAGGTTCTAATTTTGGGAGCAGGTGTCTTTAGGATTGGGGTTAGTGTAGAGTTTGACTGGGCTGTTGTGAACTTTGCAAATGCTGCAAAAAAGAGGGGTTATGAAGTTATAGTTTTGAACTACAACCCTGAAACAGTTTCAACAGATTGGGATATTAACGATAAGCTTTACTTTGAGGAGATAACTCTTGAGAGGGTTTTAGATGTTTACAATTTTGAAAATCCCAATGGTGTCATAGCCTTTGCAGGAGGACAGCTTGCAAATTCCTTAGCTAAAAAGCTTGAGCAAAAGGGGGTTAAGCTTTTAGGAACGAGGGGAACGAGTGTGGATATAGCTGAAGACAGGGCTAAGTTTTCAAAGCTCCTAGAAAAGCTCAACATAAAGCAACCACCTTGGATTGAAGCTAAGAGCGTTGGGGAAGTCTTAGCTTTTGCTGACGAAGTGGGTTATCCTTTAATGATAAGACCGAGCTATGTTTTGAGCGGAACTGCTATGAAAGTTGCCTACAATGAGAAGGAACTAAAAGAGTATCTCTCCTTAGCAACAAAAGTCTCCCCAGAACACCCTGTTGTGGTTTCAAAGTTCTTAGATGCAATGGAAGCAGAGATAGATGCTGTCTCAGATGGAAAGAGAGTAGTCGGAGTTACATTGGAGCACATAGAAAAAGCGGGAGTTCACAGCGGAGATGCCACAATGGTTACTCCCTACCGCTATCTAAAAGAAAAGCATGTAAAAAAGATGCACAAGATAGCTTTAGAGCTTGCGTTGGCTTTGGGAATTAGGGGACCCTTTAACATACAATTCTTGGTTAATGATGATGTTTACGTTCTTGAGCTAAACTTGAGAACTAGCCGTTCCATGCCCTTCTCAAGCAAATCAAGGGGGATTAACTTAATGGAACTCTCAGCTCAAGCAGTCTTCGATGGAAAACTCTCCTTAGGAAGTGATTATGAATATTATGAGATTCCAGCAAAAGCCTTTGCTGTTAAAAGCCCTCAATTCTCTTGGTCTCAGCTTCAAAATGCTTATCCTTTCCTAGGACCAGAAATGCGATCAACAGGAGAAGTCGCAAGTCTGGGATTCGACTTTGAAGATGCCTTACTAAAAAGCTGGCTCTCTGTAAAACCAAACAAAATGCCAAAGTCAAACATCTTGGTCTATGGCTATGACCCGGTATTATTGGAAACTGCAAAACTCCTTGAAAGCTTGGGATACAGCGTTTTCACCTTAGAAGATAGCTTAAGCTATGGAAATGCTTTGAGCAAAGAAAAAGCTGTAGAATTGATGAAACTGGGCAAGATTGATCTGGTTATAACCTCTGGCTATGCAAAGGAGAAGGATTACCTCGTTAGGATGACCGCAGTTGATTTAAACGTTCCAATAATCTTGAATGCAAATCTAGGTTACGAGCTTTCAAAAGCCTTTGCTTGGGCAAAAAAGAACTGTTTTGAGGTTAAAGAACTTTCTGAGTATTACAGTCCAAAATTGCAAAGAGTCGTTGGCAAACCTTTAGAAGAGCTTGTTTGAGTGGCTCTTTGCATTTTTCGAAAATAATTACGTGAGAACTCCTTCTGCTTATTTTAGGAGGAGATCGAGATATACACATAACTATACAAAACAGATAGAAGGGTTCCTGAGGAAACCCTCTAAGTATATACTTAAAACCATGGATTACTCCGTCATCTGTAAGAGAACTCGATATCAGGTTATCTATAGAAAACCTAAAAATGGTTTGTTGTTTTCTAGTTAGTGTAATAAAGGCTTGGAGTGTTACGGGTTGAAGAGTCATAAGGAGAGGTAAAAACATGCCCGAGAGATTAGAAACTCCAGAGAAGGTTTTAAACATCTTTATATCGTTAAATTGATTCTAAAGCGAATTTTGTCTGCATCTCTCTACTGTGTCTTTTAGTATCTTTCTAAACTGCGATACACGCTTTCCTAATTCTCTGATATCATCCAAGTCTGCTTTTGTGTAGTTAAATGGTATTATCAGTGCCCAAGGAGGGGGTACTGACTTCTCAATGATTTGGCTTACAACACGATCTATGACCCCTCTTGTATGAACCCAGTCTTTAGAAAGTTTACCCCACAATTTAACAGCTCCTCTATCTAAATTCACCATATTGTCAAACTCCTCTATGAAATCGTATTCTCTTTTTGGTATTTTCTTACCGTCTTTCTCTTTTGTTTCTTTCTCTAACAATTTAAGTTTCTCTTCAAAGAAACTTTGTTCCGGATATTTTACATCTCCAAGATAGCACTTTACTAAAGATTCAAGCATTAGCCTAAGCTCCATAAAACATGCAGGTAAATTACCAATCAGCAAATCTGTGTGAATTGCATAGCTTAATGGCATGAGAATGTTGAATAAGAAGAAAACCATTGAATATTTAACATAATCTTCTCCACTATATCTTCTCTCGCTGGTATACTGTATAACATCCTTGCTCGCCAGCGCTATAATTTCCATGTAAGCTTCTGGTGCGTTACTTCGTAAAAATTCTCCATTTTCTTTCATTACTCTGTAGTAATGATCGAGCAGTTCTGTAATGGGATTCCCCTTTGCTTCTTCCATCATTTTAATCACTCAGTATTATGATTTCTTCTACATCTCCATAGAGACAAAATATGCTTAACTCAACAGGTTTCCAGTCTTTTGGTATTCCTTCAATTCTTAGCTCTCCAGTAAAACTTTCTCCGGGTAAAAGGGAGGATGGACAGGGTCTATATGGGTT
>JAMOPD010000108.1 GCA_027064745.1 Thermococcaceae archaeon | reverse complement strand
ATTCTGGAAGACAGATTGAAGGGCTTGAAGGCCGAAGGGGAGGTTACATATCATAATCCTTGTAAGCTGGCCTTAGGTTTAGATCAAAAAGAGCTTTTGAAGAATATTCTTAACAAAATTGAAGGATTAAGGGTCAAAGAGCCTAGGAAAGAGTTCTTCTGCTGTGGCTATGGGGGAAGTGCAATATCGAGGTTAAATCCTGAGTTAGCTGAGGAGATAGCGCAGGAGAGGAGGGAACAGCTCAAGGATGGAGCTGATAAAGTGATTACTGCTTGCCCAAGCTGTAAATTGGCGTTAAATAGTGATGAGTTGGAGGTCTTAGACATAGTTGAGTTCGCTCACCAGCTACTGGGGGAGTAATATGGACTTGAAATCCAAGATTGAAAAAGTATTGAAGAAATTTCCCTACAACATCTCCTTTGAAATAAGGGATAACATAGTGTTTCTCTATGGAGAAGTTGAAAGCTATCAAGATTGGGTTGAAATTGGACTTGCAGTGGGAAAAATTAAAGGCGTTGAAGGTGTTGTAAACAAAATAAAGTGGAAGGGATATCCAGAAGAAAAAATCAGAAAACGTGAGGAGCGCAGAAGAAAGCTCTATGAGGAGAACAAAGACAAAATAATTGGAGAATATGATGTTGTGATAATAGGTGGTGGGGTTATAGGAACAATAATTGCACGAGAGCTTTCAAAATACAAACTGAAAATAGCTCTGCTTGAAAAAGGTTCTGATGTCTCTTTGGGGGCATCTAAGGCAAATAATGGCATGATCCATCCCGGAGTTGCACCACCAAAGAACACACTCAAGAGAAAGCTCAATGTCAAAGGAAATGCCATGTATGACAGGCTTTGTGAAGAGTTAGGTGTTCGCTTTAAGCGTGTTGGCAGCTTGTGGCTGATAACTCCAAGGACTCTTCAAAAATACCGCAAATATTTGCCCGCTCCTCTTTACAAGTTCGTGTCGGCTTACGTTTTTCCTTATATTGTGAAGCTCAAAGGTATAAGAAACGGCGTTAAAGGAATAAAAGTCATTCGCGGAAAGAAGATTTTTGAATATGAACCAAAAGCCACCAGAGATGCATGGGCTGCCCTTTATGTTCCTTCAACAGGAATTCTTGACCCCTATGAGCTTGTCGTTGCATTGGCAGAAAATGCCCAAGCTAACGGGGTGGAAATACATCTAAATACAGAAGTCGTTGGATTTATTAAGCAGGAAGACAAAGTCAAAGGTGTTGTAACTACGAAAGGCACTTTTCTCACAAGATATGTTGTCAATGCCGCTGGAGTTTACGCTGATGAAATAGCAGAACTAGCTGGAGCGAGAGAATACACTATACACCCAAGGAAAGGTGTTATTTTGCTCTTTGATAAAGCCCTCAAGAATTGGGTTAGGCATTGTGTAGCTGAGCTCCGCTTTCCAGCTCCAAAGCACAGCAAGGGTGGAGGAATAAATCCTTCTATCCATGGCAACATCCTCTGGGGGCCTACTGCTGTCGAAATTCCAGATAAAGATGACACTTCAGTTCATAGGGAAGAGATTTATGAGGTTTTAGAGCGCTATAAGAATATTTTGCCCGAATTTCCAACTAATAAGCTCATACGGTACTTTGCAGGTGTGAGAGCTCCAACTTTCACAGAAGACTTCATAATAAGACCAGCCAAGTGGGTTAGGAATTTCCTCCATGTTGCTGGTATCCAGTCACCCGGTTTGGCATCTGCGCCAGCGATAGCGGAATATGCTATTGAGCAGCTCAAGAAAATGGGACTCAAGCTTGAACCCAATCCCAACTTCAATCCAAGAAGGGAACCTATCCCCACTATCAACGAGATGAGCCTTGAGGAGCTTAATGCCAAGATTAAAGAGGACCCAAGATGGGGAAACATAATCTGCACCTGTGAAATGGTTTCTGAAATGGAAATTGTTGAAGCAATAAAAAGAGGAGCAAAAACCCTTGATGCCATCAAAAGGAGAACAAGGGCTGGAATGGGCACTTGCCAAGGCAGCTATTGTACCCTTAAGATTGCTGAAATTCTGTCAAGAGAACTTGGTGTTCCGCTAAGTGAGATTGTAAAGGAAAACAACGGAAAACTCTTTGACGGCGCAGTTAGGGGTGAGAAGTTATGAAGGACGCTGTGGTTATTGGGGGAGGGCCAAGCGGTATGGCCGCCGCTGTGAGATTGGCGGAAAAGGGCTATGATGTTGCAATAATTGAGAGAAAAGAGGAACTTGGTGGAATTTTAGACCAGTGCATCCATGATGGTTTTGGAACTAAGATTTTCGGGGTGGCATTATCAGGCCCAGAGTTTGCTGGAGAGTTTATTGAGCGAGTTCAAAAGCTTGGGATTGATGTCTATCTGAAAACTTACGTTAAATCTGTTGAAGCTGGTGGAAAGTTCAAGGAGATAACAGCGGTGGGTCCGGAGGGAGTGGAGATAATAAAAACGAAGTCAATTGTTTATGCGATTGGATGCAGAGAGAGGCATCAGTTTGAGATAAAAATAGGCGGAACAAGACCAGCTGGGGTTTACACTGCGGGGATGGTGCAGAGACTTGTCAATCTCTACGGAATTCTCCCGGGCAAAAATGTCGTCATTGTTGGGGGCGGAGATGTGGGAATGATTGTTGCAAGGCATCTCTACTTGGAGGGTGTTGATTCAATTCTCGTTGTCTTTCCTGAGGAATTCTTTGCTGGTTTACCAAGAAACGTTCAGCAGTGCATTCTCGACTTTGGAATCCCCTACAGACCAAGAACTGTTGTTAAGGAGATTGTTGGTAAAGATAGAGTTGAAGGGGTCATTTTAGTCCAGGTTGATGAACAGTGGAACCCCATTCCCGGTACTGAAGAGTTCTACCCATGTGATACGGTTATCCTGTCCGTTGGTCTGGTTCCATACACGAAGAAGCTGACAGATATTGGAGCTGAGATCGACCCAAGGACTAAGGGTCCAGTGGTGAATGAGTTCTTTGAGACAACTGTTAGAGGAGTGTTTGCTGCCGGGAATCTCGTTCAGATTTTTGACTATGTTGATGACGCCGTTGAGAGCGCATACCTCGCTGCAGATGGTGTTGAAAAATATCTTGGGGGCGAGGAAAGACTTGAACGTCCAATATTCGTTAACCCGGGTGAAAATGTGAGAACATTAAC
>JAMOPD010000107.1 GCA_027064745.1 Thermococcaceae archaeon | reverse complement strand
AAACGCATAATCAGTTAGGTTGTCCGGAGCTGAGCTTTATTACTGCCTACTTCAGTATCTTCCATTCTTGAATTCTTGAATTCAAGAAACGAAGTAACAAAGAGTAGAAGAATTAAAGAAACCAAGAATTATAATTTTCGTCTATTAAATAAAAATAGTAAAAAGATTTATGGTTGTTTAACGCAGTACAGATCGTATGATTGTAGTGTCCGTGGTAAACAGGAAGGGGGGAGTAGGCAAAACAACTACTGTGTTCAACCTCTCATACGCTTTAAGCAAAAAAGATGTTAGAACTCTTGCCGTAGATTTTGATCCGCAGGCATCTCTTACGTCGATATTAGGTTTTGATCCAGAGGAGCTTGAAACTGGCATTGACGCGCCAATACTGGCTGAAGCGGGGATTCCACAAGACAAGGTGAGCTTGAGGGATGTAATAGTTAAAACCGATATGGGCTTTGACCTGGCACCTTCGAGAGATCAGCTCGAACTGGCGAACATAATCCTTACGAGTAAGATTGGAAGGGAGCTTGTGCTAAAGAAGAAACTGAGAGAAGTTTCGGACGATTACGATGTTGCAGTCGTGGACTGCCAGACGAGCATAAGTCTACTGACGATCAACGCTTTAGCAGCGTCGGATTACGTTCTCATACCAGTAGAGCTTGCTTATCTCTCGATGCAGGGATTTAACGTGCTCATGAACATAATACTCGAAGTAAAGCAGAACATCAACCCAGACCTGAAGATATTGGGTATCCTTCCAACTAAGTATGATTCAAGACTTACAACAGTGAAAAAGGCTATGAACATTTTAGACAAGCTTAAGGAGCACTATTATGTGTTTCCACCAGTAAAGAAGACTGTAGCGTTTGATAAGTCCGTAGAGGAGGGTAAGCCGATTTTCCTGATGGATTCTAAAGCGGCAGCAGACGCTGGAAAAGCATATGAGTTCGTAGCTGATAAGATAATAGAGGTGATGAAAGAATGAAAGAAGAGAAGAAATCAAGAAAGGAAGAAGAGAAGAAGGATCCATATGATAAGCTGACAGAGTCACTCATGAAGAAGGGAGGACTAGTATCTGCAATGATATCCATGCAACCAAGAACGGAAGAATTAAAGATTGAAAGAATGGAAGAAAGAAAGAGTGAAAGAATTCAAGTAGTTCAGGTTGAGAAAGAGGAAGAGAAAGTCAAGAAGATTAAAAAGAACTATTACGTGTCCGAGGACTCTGTAATCCTGTTAGAAGTGATGGCGAATATAGAGGATAAAAAACAGGGAGAACTCATAGAAGAGATGATAATTGATAGGTTTAAGAAAGTTTATCCAACTTATGACAAATTGGATAAAGAAGTTTTCAAGCAGAAGTATTTGCCTAAGCTCAGTAAAAAAACTCAGGAAGAACTCAAGGATATATTAGATTGATTCTTCCATTCTTTCAATCAAGAATTAATGAATTCTTGCTAATCCGCCATTCTTCTCTTCAAGAATTCTTCCATTCTTTAAGGGAAGAATGTAATTGAGAGTCTCAGTCTGTTGGAATTATTACTCATAACTTTAGGTATAATATATCTCGCCTTTAGCTTAATGAGAAAAATATTAAAAATTTCCTTAGGAGTTTTATAAGAGGTGTTCAAAGTGACAGAAGTATTTGCCTACGTTCTAGACTTATTCATCTCGACAGATTTGACGAGAAGAGAAGTTTTAAAAGCGTTTGAGGAGGATAAGCTAGAGCTCTTTGAATTTATACGAGAAATAGTCGGAGACAAAGGTGTAAAAGGGATAAAGAGCGTAGATTTTTATGATGCCCTCTTCAAGAAGAATAATGAGTTTTTGCTTGAATATATAGTCGATTTATTGCTAATGGAAGAATTACAGTAAAAGTGACGAGATCCGATAATTAATCCTTGGAAAATACTGAAAAGTTAGAATTAAAACTTTAAAGTCTTCATATTAGTAGATTTGGTAGTGATGCAACACTGTTGATGGTATTATTTAAATCATACACAATGTGGAGCCACGACCGTAGATTTTATAATGTTTAGTCACCATTTATATTTTTATTATTCATATCGCAAACCTTATTATTTTTACAGAGCAAGAAGCATTGATAAAAGAGTTAAATAATTAGATTTTATCGCTCGTTAACCGTAGGAAGTTCGGAACATTGGAGAGATCCAATATGTACGCAGTGGAATGGGACAAAAAGACCAGGGGAATTAAGTTGATACCTTCGGGGGAAGGAAGTGTTCTTCCAGTAGTTCGCCCAGTGTTTTACGAGGAGTTGGACTTATTAGATTTTGACAAATTCTGGAATTACCCCAAAGCCGAGGAACCACTTCTCTGGTGCGTGAACCGTACCTATTACTATGAAGGAAGGAAGGTAGCTAGGGCTATCGGCGGTGGGTTTTTTGAGAAGCCAAAGATAGAGATTTACGAAAACAACTTGGAACTTGAACCTGTCAACGTTAAAGCTATGGTTCGAAGAAACAAGGAAATAATGGAACGCATAATCTTTCTGACTCTCGACTTCATACGTGAAGTTAAAGAGAAATACCACAACTACAACGCGGTCGTAGGATTTAGCGGTGGGAAGGATTCTATGGTTTTACTTGACCTTGTACAGCGTGCCATACCTCCAGATGAGTTTATCGTTATCTTTAACGATACATCTATGGAACTTTCACCAACTTATGAGTTCGTTGGGGAAGCTATAAAGTTTTATTCGAATCTTCGATTTTACATTGCGAAGCACAATAGAAAAGCTGTCGAGCTTTGGAGGGAGTTTGGACCACCAAGTAGAGTTCACAGGTGGTGTTGCACGGTTTATAAGACCCTGCCGACTATAAGGTTACTCAGAAAGATGTATGGGGAAAAGGTTCGAGTTCTCTTCTACGATGGTGTCAGAGCAGAAGAAAACGTGAAGAGGGCTAAACTGACGAAGATTAGTCGTGGCAAACACTTCCAACAGCTGAATGTTCATCCGATCATCGATTGGAACACGGCGATGGTTTATCTGTACATCTTCTCAAGAAAGTTACCAATAAACAAGCTGTACAGGTATGGTGCGGTGAGGGTAGGATGTGCAGTTTGCCCTTTTGAGTCTTCATGGTGGGAAGCGATCGTGTGGTTGAAGTATAGGGATGAGATAAAACCCTACTTAGATCTGATAAGAGAG
>JAMOPD010000106.1 GCA_027064745.1 Thermococcaceae archaeon | reverse complement strand
ATAATAATAGAGCCCAAATGGAAGAAATGCAACAGAAAAATTATAAAGAAAGGCGACAACCTCTATAATATATTAGAAAAATGTTTGACTTGCCCACTACGTGGACGATGCGACTGGAACAATCAGTTTAAGCAATCAGCTCTCCTTTACATAATAACCCATGAGCAACTACCTATTATAATGTTATCGAAACACTTCCAATTCGACATAATCGTGATCGATGAGGCGGACACACTTTTTGACGCGTTTAGCCACGAAATTCCAAAGCAAAAGATCGATGCATTAATAGATAAATTGAAACAAATGGGATTGGAAAAAGAAGCAAAAGAAATAGAGCGCAGGATTAAGTACTTCTATGATTATTATGATGAACTTGATATATATGTTCCAAAATGGATGTACCCCAAGGCTAGATTAATACTAGAGTTGACCGCGACAGCCCCCTACAGTAAAGCGCTCTACGAGTACCTAACAGGGGGCTTCGAGTGGTACATTACTCTGGATGAGAAAGAGTCCGAAGTAAGCGCTCAATATGAAGAACATGACTATACTAAAAAGTTCCGTGGCTATATCTTATTGAAAGAAAACATAAACCTCGATACCATAGTAGTATATGACAAAATCAACTACGTGAAAAACAAAGATGAATGGGTTCCTGAGCTTGCCAATTTAATAATATATATTGTAAAAGAACTAGGGAAAACAGTCGGAGTGACTCTCCCAAATTATAAAATAAACGAAGAGATCACAGAAATACTGCGAGATAAGAATATACAGGTCTTCTCAGACGCAGAGTTCAGAACTATTGGAGATTATAACAAATTATGGCAGATTTACAGGAGCTATGGGAGAAAGAAGGTAGAGTTAGTAACGATTGCCGGACGCTTCAGCCGCGGCGTGAGCATGGAGGAGAAGGATATTATTATCGGAACTTTCCAAAGAACAATAAACATAAGGTTAAACAAAAAACACCTTGATATTCTTGAGAAGAGAAGCGATTTGATAAAAGACATACCAAGGCCAGCGTTAAGTCTAAGACAATTTTTCAACAGCGCAGAGAGTCTACAAGCATTATTCAGGTTCAACAGAAAACCAGGTCAGCCACACATTGTTATATTGTTTGATAAACGATTAATAAAGGCATTTGAAACAACAACTCTCCGCTACTATTATAATGATGCACAAAAAATCGAGGTCTCCACAGTTCAGGAACTAAAGTCGGTTCTTAGATCTATTATATAGTTTTTCAATGTCCCTCTCCTCAACATATAATCCTCCTTGGGTGAAAGGTATGGGCCTAATCAAACGAGCCCTCTCAGGAAAAGCATATGTCCCACAATCCAAAAAACAGGATGGAAAAGTAGAGCTCATAATACTAGATTGCCGAGACAGCGGGCTTTACGTTAAAGCCGTGGCTATGATAAAAACAAAGGATGGGAAATGGAAAATGATGGGGGACAGTCCCTCAACAGGAATAATGCTAGATATTGATCCGGATCTGTTGCCGCGTGAAGAAGTAGAGACAGACTACGGGACGTTTGAAACAATAAAACTACCATTAAAAGCGAAAGCAAGACCTGAAACTCCAGTACGATTCAAAGATGTGGAAATACTAGGAGAAGTAAGTCTAGAAGAGCTAGATCAAATCTTAGGAGAGAACATAGAAGGAATCATAAGTGCACGCGGAATTGTTGAAAACGGGGTACTAAAGTTCATTAGCAACGACAATAAAGAAACAATAATATTTCCAAGCAGAAGCACAGAAGGAGGAAAGAAGTTAGAAATGCTTACAGGTAAAGAAGTATTAGTAATAGGAGGATTGGCTAGCGCGTTAGAGTTGCGGGATACGAGAAGATATAAGCTCAAGTGGACTCTTCCAATAGTTATTGAAGAAACAGAGAAAGAAGAGAATATAGAGAGTCCACAAGAGGAGAAGGAGAAACAAGAAGAGAATCAAAAAGAAGAAGAATTACCGACTGAGATCGAAGTCTAATCTTAACTCTAGTTTCTTTTTTAATAAATCACAGTATTTCTTGGAGGTGTACCTACCCAGTAGAAAACGCTGGACAAAGGTGCACAGGGGGGTCATAAAAATTCATGGCCGCTTCCATCAGTGATTAGAATATATAATATACCCAAAGCACCGCCATGAAATCAAGGCGTTTTTTATGACCCCCCTTCCATTTGGTGCTGATCATGTATGTATCCATGGGCCCCACGGGGATCTACATCTATTTGACAAGGAATGACCTCGGCAATATAGGGAGAAAAATTATCTTAAAATATAATAGGCAACACAATAAGTACGAGTATCTTGACGAGATCGAGGACGCGATTATGGATATACTAGTAGTTTGCGAAGAAAATGGGAAAATAATATACGAAGTTGTGTATTTGGATAATACCGTTAAAGAGTTCACTAATGAGGAAGAACTTAGGAAAGAGCTTGGGGACGAGATATATTCACTTATCGTCCGCTTAGTCAAGAGATGGTTAATGTTGAGAAAATTGTTGCTGAGAAAAACAAGACTGCAGGTGGCGGGGAGAGGATCTCCTATATAATATATAATATGTATAGGAGTGTTTACAAACTCAACTTGTTTTTTGTTTTTAAGCTGTTCTCTTGTTTTTGGTGGATGGTATGAGGGTAGATCTAGAATACATAGTTGCGAGATTAAATAGCATCAAGATCGAGACAGGCGATGAGTATACAAGGGAAAGAATTAGCGAACTAATAGAGGAGATAAAGAAGGGGATACCGAAAGGGAGTAGCAAGGTAAAAATTAGTATTTACTACGACAAGCACGAGCTTCTAGATGCTATCGCTGAAGCGGTCTACGATGATCTGTGTGAGGAAGAGGAATTCGATGAGGAGCAATGCAATGATATAGCGAATCTTGTATCAGAAGAGGAATGGAGGAGGATTTACAATAAGGTATGGAGGCTGAAGGGAAAGGAGATAAAAAGGATAGCCTATGATGCGTTCGAGGAAGATCTATTCGATAGCGTGATAGAGAAATTGATAGAGAGAAAGAGTCTCTACAACGAGATAAAGGAGATCGTGAAGAACGAGCTGATTAAGAGGATCAGGTAGCCCCTCTATTATATAAAATATTATGTATAGGAATGTTTACAAAAACATATAACATAACTTTTTTGGTTTATACTTTAAACTGGCTAAG
>JAMOPD010000105.1 GCA_027064745.1 Thermococcaceae archaeon | reverse complement strand
TGGTTGTAACGCAACAGCCGTAATTTTGGCATTGTATCCCTTCAAAGGAGATGTTAGCGAAGCAATAGTGGATTTAAAGGTTAGCTCAAGTGCTGGTGGAAGAAGGGAAAACGTGGCAAGTATTCATCCCGAAAGAAGCTACGTGGTTAGGGTCTACAAGGCGTTTCATCACAGACATGAAGCTGAGGTAATTCAAGAGGCCAATGTAAAGGCCCAGTTTACTGTTCATTCCGTTGATTTAGTGAGGGGACTTCTGGCTACAATTTATTTTAAGATGGAAACGAGTGAGAAGGAGCTCTATAGGAAGTTTTTCCGCTACCTAAAAGAGCCATTCATAAGAATCGTCAAAGAGAAAGGTGGAATCCAAAGACTCCCTGATCCAAAGTACGTAATAGGGAGCAACTTCGTTGATATAGGCTTTGCCTACGATGAGGAGAATCGAAGGGTTATACTCTTTTCCGCATTGGACAATTTAATTAAAGGCGGTGCTGGACAAGCGGTGCAAAACATGAACATAGCTTTTGGGTTAGATGAGACCCTAGGACTAAACTACTTGCCAGTGTATCCAATTTGAAGGTGAGGGAGATGAGGGTCGTTAAAATTGGAGGGGCAGTTTTAGATAGACTGGAAGAGTTTGATGGAATTTTAGAGGGAGATATAATAACTCACGGTGGCTCAGATTACGTTGATGAGCTTTCCAGAAGGTTAGGGATAGAGGTTAAAAGACTTAAAAGCCCCTCCGGTGTGGAGTTTAGGTACACTCCAAAAGAAGTGCTTGAGATTTATTTAATGGCTATAATGAAGGCCAACAAGAGGATAGTCTCCCTCCTCCAGAGCAGGGGGATTAATGCCATAGGATTGAGTGGGCTTGATTTGGGTCTTATAAAAGCCGAAAGAAAAAAGCTCGTCAAAGCTATAATCAATGGAAAAAAAGTTGCGATAAGGGATGATTACTCTGGCATTATAAGGGAAATCAACGTTAAAGTCTTAAGGGAACTCAGCAAGGTGGGAGTTCCTGTTATAGCGCCAATAGCAATGAGTGAAGCCTATGAACCTTTGAATATTGATGGGGATAAGCTGGCTCATGCAATAGCTCTAAGTTTGAAGGCTGATGAGCTTGTCTTTTTAACGGACACCGCTTTTTTGGCTGATGGTGAAATAGTTGAGAAGATTAAGGTTAATGAAATGGAAGAGTTCTTGCCATTCGCAAAAGGAGGAATGAAGAGGAAGCTACTTATGGCTAAAAAATCTGTTGAAAGCGGTGTCAAAAAGGTGATCATTCAAGGACTCAACGGCAGGACGGTGATTGAATGAGGGAGGTAAGCGTTTACAAAAAGAGGCTCACGCTCGTCAAAGGAAAGGGCGTTTACGTCTGGGATGATAAAGGGAACAAGTACCTTGATGCAATAGCTGGGATAGGCGTTGCAATCTTAGGACATGCAAATGAAGAGCTTGCGGAGGTAGTAAATGAACAGATTAGAAAGCTGGTAGTTGCTGGACCAATGTTCGAGCATGAGGAAAAGGAAGAATTTTTCGAGGAGCTATCTCACTTCCTCAACTTTGAATACGCCTTCATGGGGAACTCTGGAACTGAAGCTGTTGAAACGGCTTTAAAGTTCGCCCGCCTTTATACTGGAAGGAAAGAGATAATAGCTATGACAAATGCTTTCCACGGAAGAACATTTGGTTCTTTAAGTGCAACTTGGAAGCCAAAATATAGGCAGGGGTTTGAGCCTTTAGTTCCCGGATTTAAACACATTCCATTCAACAACGTTGAAGCGGCAAAAGAGGCCATAACAAAAGAAACTGCCGCTGTAATACTTGAGCCAATTCAGGGAGAAGGTGGCATTGTTCCAGCTAAGGAAGAGTTCGTGAAGACATTGAGGGATTTAACTGAGGATGTTGGGGCTTTGCTCATAGTGGATGAAGTCCAAAGCGCCTTTAGAACTGGAAAGTTCTTGGCTATAGAGCACTATGGTGTTGAGCCGGATATAGTCACGATGGGAAAAGGGTTAGCCAATGGAGTTCCAATCGGATTAACATTAACAAACTTTGACGTCCCAAGGGGCAAGCACGGCTCAACCTTTGGAGGAAACCCCCTCGCTTGTAAAGCTGCAGCTACAACGCTTAGAATTTTGAGGAGGGAAAGGCTAATAGAAAAAGCTAAGGAGAAGAGCATAACCGTCGAGGGAGAAAAGGTCGTGATGACAAGAGGCAAAGGATTGATGATTGGAATCGTCTTGAAAGAAAGCGCTGGAAAGTATGTCCAAACACTGCAAGATAAGGGTCTCTTAGTTGGAACCGCAGGAAATAGAGTGATTAGACTCCTACCGCCGCTCATAATAACAAAGGAACAAATGCTTTGGGACAAAGAAACCATTGAAGGTGTCCTAAATGAAAATCAGTGAAGAAGAGAAAATTGAATTTCTGAAGGAGCTTGTGAGCATTTACAGTCCAAGCGGAGAAGAAGAGAAGGTTGCAAAATTTTTGGCCGAGAGCTTTGAGAGTTTTGGTGTCGAGGCTTATATCGATGAAGTAGGGAATGTGATAGCTGAGAAAAGAGGAGAGGGGAGAAAAATACTCTTAGCCGGACATATAGATACCGTTAAAGGCTATATCCCAGTTAGAATCGAGGACAATTACTTATGGGGAAGGGGAAGCGTTGATGCCAAAGGCCCCTTGGCGACTTTCTTTTTCGCTTTCCTTGAAAGCAAAGCAAATTTAATTTTTGCTGGCTTAGTTGATGAAGAGAGATATTCAATCGGAGCTAAAAACTTAGATGTTCCAAAGCCAGATTTTATAATAATTGGAGAGCCGAGCGGCTTTGATGGAGTTACAATCGCTTATAAGGGAAGCCTAACGATGAGGTTTGTGGAAAAAGTTGAGAAGTTTCATGGAAGTTTAAGCTCAAAAGGTGCTGCAGAAAAGCTAATTGAGAAATGGCTCGAGTTAAGCAGAGATTTTGGTGAAGGCTTTAATAAGCCAAGCGGAAGGATTTTGAGATTTGAAGCCTATGAGAGAGATTTTGACTTTTACGGGGAGATGATAGTTAATATTAGAACACCTATTGGCTATGAACCACCCATTAAAGGAGAAATTTTAGATTTTGTTCCCGCTTACGAAGTTTCGCCAAGGAGTCCGCTGGTTAGGGCTTTTGTTAGGGCTATAAGGAAGAACGGAATAAAGCCAAGA
>JAMOPD010000104.1 GCA_027064745.1 Thermococcaceae archaeon | reverse complement strand
ACAAAAAGGACATCCAAAGGGAGTACACAATCTGGAGTCATGCTCCAGGTAGTATCGCAGACAACATTTTCTGGATTCAAATTGGACTTTGGGGTAGATTTAACTTTGGGAATTTCCTAAAAACCAACAAAGTTATTGAAGATGCACTAAAATACATAACCCCCAAACCAGAAGACTTGGCAGAAAGCTACATACGTCTTGTTAAGGAAAACGTTCCAAATTTAGAGCAAATTAGTATTGGAAATGAGAAGTTCTATCCAAAAGACACATACAGACTGGAAATTGAAGGGCTATGGGTCGTGAGGTGGCCAAACGAAACGTACCTCAATTCAGTTGATAGCTACAGCAAAAGATACGCAACAGAAAGAGAGAGCAGAAAACCAAAACTCTCCCTTATCGAGTTCCTTGACAAAATCGGGCCCTATCTATTTGTAGGATACGCGGAGATAGCTAAACATCCAAAATATGAGGGATATCTTAGATACTACGGAAACATCCCAATGAATGCCGTTTGGTGGTTAGGATGAACGAACAGAGGGACAAAGCTAAGGAGAAATCACGATATCACAAAGAACGAAAAGAGAGGAAAAGACGAAAGGATAGTGCAATCCAACCCCCCACTAAAGCCACTCAAACATCACAAAAAGAAAAAGCTAAGGAGGAATCGCCGGAGATTAAAGTTTTAGCACAGAGCGAAGTCAGGAATGAACCTCAAAAACCGGAAGAAAAGTTCAAAAACTTGGAAAAGGCAGTAAAAGTTGAAATCATTCACAGACCCCATGAAGTTATTATCCCAACCCTGGCCATTGCGCCCCCAACCTTAAAGCACACTCAAGTTAAGGTGGACAGCAATTATTATATCCAAAGAAGACAGCAAGGAGTGAAAATACCTTTAATTCGGATAGATTCTCCAATTTTCGAATTCCAGAGGATGCTTTTAGATGGTGAGTTTATCATGAGGAAGAAAGTGAGGGTACCCGCAAAGCTTCCCAAGTTAAAGCTTCATTCCCCCATATTTATTAGGGCTAATAATACCCTTGATTCAACTGTGAGGATACCTTCACATCCAAGTTACACACCAAGCGTTCAAATGATGAGGGATAGCCACGAAAAGGAATCACTGAGGAAAACTTCACAGGTTCTCACTTCGAAACATGAGGCCAAGCCCATTAATATCACGATAACACAAGAATCAGAAGCACTAGGTTTGCCCGAAACTGATAATGGAAGCGTGATTTTTGAGCGAGAGTTCCCAGATTTTGTTGAAACCCTGTTTGGGGTTTCAGGTAATGAACTAAAAGAAACAAACGCCGCTATCATTCTTTTCAGGGACATCAGAAATGAAGGGTACATTCACCTCTTTGAGAAATTCCTGTTGAGACTCCAGCGGGAGAAAGGGAAGGCAGGAAAAGTCAAAAGTTGACTTTGAGCTCCGAAGATTGGAACAGGGAGGAAGTAGAACGCTGGCTTGATGAAGAGCGCATAATTTTTGTTGAAGTGACTAACAAAGAAATCCTTGAAAAACTTGAAAGGCAAGACTTGGCGGATAGGCTGTGGGCTATCTTTTCGAGAGGTGACGGGATTGTTGTGTTCCACACCGAAGATGACGGTACGTTCTCCAAAATAAACGAGATGATTCAGGACATAAATTGGAATCGCCTTGGACTAAAACCCGAGATATTCAAGGTGGTTCCCAGAGAACTGCCCTTTGACCTAAAGGTGAAAATTTCAAGAATTATATATGGGTTAGTCCCTATTCCCGATGTAGCGCCTAATTCAAAGATGTCATGGATTATAAACACTGCCGAAAAGCAATATTTGAAGTCTCTAAAACGGATTATGCAGATGTATGAGCCGTTCTTTCCAGTAAAAGCCACGGATGATGAAAGCGTGGAGCACATCTTGGCGAAGTATTTCATAATTCACAGCCTCATTAAGAGAACCCAGAGAGAAAGAGCCTTACCCGAGAACCTTCATGAGATTGAATGGGACAAAATAAGAGAGCTAATAGAAACCGAACCTGAAACATATCCACGTCCCGATGTTCTATACAATCCCGAAAACGAGCACTTTGAGTTTGAAACACTGTTCGGAGAAAGTTTTAGAAAAATAACGAACAAATTGAACGAATACTCCCAAGCTAAACCCGAAGCAAAGGTTAGAATAGTAGTTGAGCCCATTACTGTACTGCTACATCTAAATGAGTTCAAGCGCCAGCTGGCAGGCATTAAGAAAGGAAAGCTCTACTCGAATCTCGATGTTGAGTACTACACCTTCGATCTCTCAAAAGGGCGTTTAATGACCTTAGAGGAGTTTTTCAAGGTAACTTCGGAAACTGTGAAAGAACTCAACAAAGAGCATGACAAAACTTAATGCTTTAGATTTCTTCACATTTTATATTCCACAGAATATAAAAACACTAAAAATTTGTATTGCAAAGAATACAAAAGGCGAAACTCACTTCTTCAGGAAATCAAACAGCGTCGCCTGCTTGCCCTTCTTCTTTTCGGGCTTCTTCTCCTTCTTCCCCACGGGCTCTATCTCCCTCTCGGCCTCCTCAAGCTCTTCCTCGCTGAGTTCCTCCCCTTCCCCGGGTTCTCCTTGAGGGACTTCCTCAGTCTCCCCGGTTTCTTCGGCCCCTTCCGACTCCATCTCCTCTTCTTCCTTCTCCTTCGCTTTCCTGAGGCCCTCGCGAACGCTCGTCTCCAACCTGCCCCGCTCCTTGAGCTTCTTCTCGATGTTCATGGCTTTGCCCCAGATTGTTTTTGCCTTCTCAGAATCTCCAGCGAGGAATTCAACCTCCTTCTCGCTGAGGTCGAGGAAGACCGTGAAATGAGCGGCCAAATCTGGGTTGCTCTCGAAGATGACGCGGAGGTAGTGGAGGGTCTCCAGGGCCTCGAGCCTGGCCATGTGCATCTCCTTCATGACCTTCTTGACTATCGAGTCCCTGAGCGTTCTCTCAGTCTTGCTCTCGGTGAGTAGCTTGATGGTCTTCGGCGGATAAATCCTAACGAAGCCCTTCTTCTTGACTCCCGCAACCGCCACTCCCGCGGTCATCATGTCCGTTGCATACTTCCAGAGCGAGTAGTTACCCGTCCTCTTCGCCCTGCCGAGGTATATGTCGGCCCTGCTGAGGGCCTCGTAAGCCCTCGCTATGTCCTCGGGCTTGTAGTAGACGTAGGGCACGTTCTCGTCA
>JAMOPD010000103.1 GCA_027064745.1 Thermococcaceae archaeon | reverse complement strand
TGGAATCCACATATAGCGACGAAGTAGATATTTAACTTTGGAATACCTCCAAATTCACCGGGTTTACTAGCCATTTTTTTCAATATTTCCCCCTGTTCCTCACAGAGGCCTTTAAAGTATTCGCAGGCAGAATTTCCTGTGCCGACAAAGTCGTCGACAAAAACAAGAGCAAGATAGGGAAATTCCGTAGATTTTTCTTGTACCTTCTGAGCTATCTTAGATTTCTCAATTACATTATCAGGGAGGATTCCGTTCTCGTCAACATATATTTTGGCAAGATAAGCGCCACTTTTCCCGGGAGCATCGAGATAACTTACAAGTATGTTGTCAGATCTCTTGCGCCTCTCTGCCTTTACTTGGTGGATTACGCCTCTTGTTACTATACCATGGGCTTCCTTTAACTTGCTCCGAATAATGTCACCGGAGTAAAACCTCACACCCTGCAGGATTTTAAACATCAGCCTCTGCTCTTTGTTGCCTCCAAACTGGTTAAGCCAAGCTCGTATTCTATCCTCAGTCAAGAGCTTCCCCTTGTATGGCCCCCATTGTTGTATAAGGTGCACAATTTCTTCAGAAGTTACTCGAATTTTTTCTTCTTCCTGTTTTCTTCTTGCTAATAAGTCAAAGGTAGCCAGACCTGTAACAAGCTCATTGTAGCCTTTGTCAACAAGCCATTTTTCAAAAAGTTTAACCTTACAACCGTATCCTCTTTCAGTTCTAACCAAAACCTGACGCCTTTCAAATTCACGCAGTTCTTCCTCAGTTAGGTCGGGAGGTACCCTCCACTTTTGACAATTGTTCTTGATTGTTTCTAGAGTTACTAGCTGAGACGTTCTGCGAACATCAGCGAAGCCGAGGAGCACTTTACGCCTCAGTACAGATTTTTCTTCGGCTTGCGGGTCCGATCCCAGTATGCCGTCTTCCCAGAAATGTTGGAACACATTCCCTGCAAGGCCTGATAATGCCGATCTGGAAGCCTCTAGTACTTCTCTATGTGTAACATAGCAATCCCTTCTTTTTACCATTAGTTCAAATAGATCTCTGCATATTAGTTTCGTAAAAAAAGGATTCCCAGATGTTTCATCATGTAAGGTGGATAGTGCTTTGTCCGAGATTTCTAACCAGCCTTTTACTGGTTTTACTACAAGGTCTTGAAAGTCAGTCCAGTGTTGTTCTTTATCGAAATAGTCCACCCGGATCGGTTCGAATTTATTTAGAGCTCCACCTTTAAGTGCTATAATAAATTCCATTTTCTCTCCCCCAACCAGAATAAAGCCAAAAGGTGGTTTACCACTTATACTACGCAAAGTTAAGAAAAAGGCATCGCCTATAGGTGTGGTTTTATAAAGATCCACGGGCAGCTCATCAAACTCATCAAGGATAAAAACAATTTTGAGTCTGGGCTCTAGTTGTAGTACTGCCTCCAAAAAGTCAGTAATTGGTGATAAAGCTCCTCTGAAATCAGGAACACTCAGACCAGCAAAGCGCGTGTCTGCAGTCTGAATACTTTTCACCATTTTTCTTCCCAAGTTTTCTATAGTAATCTTCGGGTCAGGGTGAATGTAATCGCCACCTTCAAGGTATATCACGAGAAAGTTAGATGCATATTTTTCTTGCAATCGTGCCTTTAGGATTTTCACAATCGATGTCTTACCGACTCGTTTCTGCCCATACAGAAAAGCAGAACCTACTCCGGTTCCAGCCGTTATCAACGACTCGAGTTTGCTTAGGATTTCTGTCCTTCCAGCGAACTCCTCCTCACTGCTAACAGGCTCTAGACTGTAGGGTCTTTTCTTGCTCAGTTCGTCCCAATCTATGTCCTTTCGCTGACAATATAATTCAAAGAGGAAATTA
>JAMOPD010000102.1 GCA_027064745.1 Thermococcaceae archaeon | reverse complement strand
GGTGTCAATGGCATTATAGCATTAGTGGGAATCTTTGGGGGTTTATTTGCCTTTGGAGCCGTTGGCATTATAATTGGACCAGTCACATTGGGCTTAGTCGCAACTTTAATTGAAGAATGGAAGACTATAACAGAAAAGGAGAGATAAAAATGATAATCCGCACTCCAAAAAGATTGCACCTTGGTTTAATCGATCCTGCCGCCACTTTAGGGAGGAAATTTGGAGCTATGGGAGTTGCATTGGATGGAGGATATGAGGTTAGAATTATCCCTAATAATAAACTAAAAATAATTGCTAACGAGGAGGATACCCTCACGATAAAAGAGGTAATCAAAAGAATGGATACGTATTTTAATACTGGAACCAACTACCTAATAGAAGTTAAGAACCCGATTCCCAGACACATTGGATTAGGATCCACAACCCAGCTGACCCTTGCTGTTGGAAGTTCCCTTGCAAAGCTGAATGGCATTAGTATACCAATCGATAGACTTGCTAGGATTCTAGGAAGAGGTAAAAACGGAGCAGTTGGAATATATTCCTTTGCCTATGGAGGTTTCATAATCGATGGAGGGGTTAAGGGAGGAATACCTCCTCTGATTTTTAGAGAAAAATTTCCCACAGAGTGGAGGTTTCTCCTTATAATACCTGAAGTTAAAGCTGGTCTGGATGAGAAAGAAGAAAAACCTATCATGGAGCAAATAGAAGGTTCAGGGGACACTGCTATGGAGATTTCCCACAGGGTACTTCTTGGTTTGCTACCTGCATTAAAAGAGAGAAACATTGAGGAATTCGGTTCTCACTTGAATGCAATTCAAAGACTGGTAGGGAAACATTTCAAGCCCTATCAAGGGGGAGAATTTAGAGAGGACGTAAAGCTTGCTATTGAATTTCTAGCTGAAAAAACATACGGCTGTGGCCAGAGTTCCTGGGGTCCAACAGTCTACGGGCTAATCCTTAAAGCAGAAGCCCAAAGATTGCTGGCTGAAGCCCACGACTATATGAAGGATCACGGAATAAAAGCTAAAATAGAGATTGGAATTCCAAGGAACCATGGAGCGGATATCATAGGAGAAAATACATTCCTTCAAAGGATAATAAACCATGTGACTGGTGAGTAAATGACTCTTGATCGTTTTATTAAAATCAGCTACAAAGAAGATAAAGTCAAAATTAAGAAGCTTGAAGAGATACTGAAAGAGCTGGGGATAGAATGTGCCCGAATTATCGAAGAAAAGGTTGATCTGCAGTTCTCAGCCCTGAAAAACCTTCACAAAAATCTCAGGGATAATGAGGCTTTCATAAAGCTTGTAACAGCTAATGCACTCGTATCTTATCAACTAACTGCAACGGGGGAGGAGTGGTGGTGGGAGTTCTCGGAGTATTTTTCCCGAAACCCTCCAGAGGGCAGTATAAAAGATGCCTACGCTGAGTTTCTGCCAAATTCAAGAACAAACCGACGTCTTATTCAAGGAAAACTCAAAAGATTGGAGAGGGTTGAGCCATTCCTTCAAAAGCTAACTCTCAGAGATTTTGAGCACTATTACAGAGACATGACTGAGTTTAGGAACGAGCTTGCAGATGTTTTGGGTTCAAAAAAGACTGCAAAGACGATAGTCTTCAGCGTAAAAATGTTTGGTTATGCCTGCAGAATAGCATTCAGGTATTTTATTCCATATCCAACGGAAATAGAAATCCCAGATGATGTGAGAATAAATGCATACACAAAACGCTTTACAAATGAACCTCCCATCTTCTTCTGGAATAGGATAGCTAAAGAAACTAACATCCCTCCACTTCACATTGATTCTATTCTTTGGCCAATCCTCGGGAAGCATGAAGCTGTTAGAGAGAGATTGAAAAAACATTGTCCCCAAGCAGAGCTTGTTTTTATGTTGAAGAAGATCTAAAGATTAGCAAGTTGAAAACTGTCATTTTATCAATATTACAGGTTAAAAAGTTGCTGGTATTATCAAAACTGCAAAAAAATACCAGAAAAGCTTATATCAGATAAAAATGCTGTCAGGATGGTGATTCCAATTGGGTGATTTACAAACTCTCCAGAAGGGTTGTAGTTAAATTTGGAGGTAGCTCAGTTAGAGACTCTTTTGATGAGGCTCTAGAGTTGGTACAATATCTTAAGGAAAACAGCGACGTTGTACTTGTCGTTTCTGCATTGAAAGGAGTAACGGACATGCTGATAGCCCTTGCTGAGGATAGAAAAATAGAGATCTTAGAGAAACTAAAAAGGATTCATGAGGGAATTGCCGCAGAGCTTGATGTGGAAATACAACCATATCTCAAAGAGCTGGACTTCATGCTTAAACATCCCGAAATTTTTTCGTCTCAAGGGGCTTATGTTGACCATATAGCCTCCTTTGGAGAAAGATTGGCAGCGGAGTTTTTTTCAAAAGCTCTCCAGGATAGAGGAATCCCAGCAATTCCAGTTGATGCCTTCTACATCATCGAAGCTTACGGAAGATTTGGAAATGCAGAAGTTGATTTAAGGAGAACAGCAAAGAGAATATGGCTCTTAAAAAGAATTCTGAAGAAGGGCAAAGTCCCAGTTGTTACTGGTTTCTTGGGGAATTACAACGGATTTAGAACAACCTTAGGTCGGGGAGGAAGTGATTATACTGCCACAATAATTGCTTCTTTGTTAAATGCAAAAGCCGTTGCAATAATGAGTGATGTAAATGGAATCTACACAGCAGATCCAAGACTCGTAAAAGATGTTTTGATTATACCTTTCGTCTCCTATGAAGAGGCTTTAATGGCTTCAAGGCTGGGGATGAAAGCCTTACATGAGAGAACAATTGAACCTGTGATGAACAGATTGCCTTTGATTCTTGGAAAGACAAGCGAGTGGAAACTAGGAACACTAATCTCTGGGATAAGCTCAAAGCTTCCCATTATTGTTCACAGAATTGTCAACACCTCAAAAGCCGAAATATCAGTTGTGAGCACTGCAGAGATACCCCAGATAAGGGGATACCAGATTTCAAAAAAGGACAGATATTATGTGAGCTTTCTCGTTGATAAAGAAGATCTCAGCTCGGCCCTAAATGAGATACATGAGGTGGTTTTAAATGAAAGTCTCAGCACCAGCAACGATAGCGAACTTTGGGCCAGGGTTTGACGTGTTTGGTCTATGCCTCGATGAACCAAGGGATATAATCAAAATCAAAGAAAGCGATGAAATTGAAGTAAAAGTTGAGGGATTCAATGTGCCAGAAGATCCAGAAAAGAACGTTGCTTCGATATCTGCCCTTGCACTCTTGAAGATGCTTAAAGCAGAGACAGGCTTTAAGATGAAGATTATAAAGGGAATAAGACCTAAAAGCGGACTCGGAAGCTCTGGAGCATCAGCCATAGGTGGAGCATTAGCATTAGCAAAGCTCCTTGGAGTTGAAAATAGGGAACTCATAATAAAGGCTGCTCTTGAGGGAGAAAAAGCTGCATCTGGAAGTGCCCATGGAGACAATATTGTTCCCTCACTCTTTGGTGGATTTACAATACTAAAATCTCTTTCACCTCTTGAGGTGTTTAAGCTTGATGTGAGCTTTAAACTCGTCATAGTTCTCCCCGAAGTTGAAGTTAGCACAAAAAGAGCAAGGGAAATCCTACCAAGATATATCCCTCTAAGCGATGCCGTCAGAAATTTAGCCCTTGCAAGTGCCTTAATTTCAGCTTTGAAAGAAGGAGACATAGAAAAAGTCGGGAAACTTCTGGATGACTACTTGGCTATTCCTTACAGAAAACCGCTCATGCCATGGTTCGATAATGTTAGAAAAGCTGCACTGGAAAGTGGCGCCTATGGTGTTTCTCTGTCGGGTTCGGGTCCAGCAATGTTTGCGTTAGGGGAGAATTTGAGAAATATTGGGAAAGTTATGGTAGAAGCATTTGAGAATGAGGGAATTAGGGCGGAATATTTCATAACCAAAGTTGGAGGAGGAGCAAAATGCTTAGATGTATAGAGTGTGGTAGGGAATACCCAGAAGATGAAGTTAGATATAGGTGCGACTGCGGCGGCTTATTGGAGGTAGTCATCGATTTGGATAAAGTTGAAAATGTTTTTGATGGAAAAAATATAACACTCTGGAAGTACAAGAGCTTTATTCCAGTCGAAAAAAGAGTTTCTCTCAATGAAGGAGGTACACCTCTGTATCGTCTGGAAAACCTTCAGAAAGAGCTTGAGATGAGAGAGCTTTACGTCAAGAACGAAGGTGCAAATCCAACGGGTTCTTTCAAGGATAGAGGAATGACGGTTGGAGTGAGCAAAGCTTTGGAGCTGGGCATGGACAAAGTTATATGCGCCTCAACGGGGAATACTTCAGCGTCTTTAGCTGCATATTCAGCAAAAGCCGGGATAAGGAGCTATGTTTTAGTGCCAAGCGGAAAGATAGCCTTAGGAAAGCTTGCCCAAGCGATAGTTTATGGGGCAAAGGTTGTTCCAATTAGAGGAAACTTTGACGACGCTTTGAGGGTTGTGGTGGAGGCAAGCAGGGAATTGGGAGTTTACATGCTCAACTCAATAAATCCCTTCCGCCTTGAGGGACAGAAGACGATAGCTTTTGAGGTATTCGACCAACTTGGCTTTGTTCCCAATAATGTTATTCTGCCCGTAGGAAACGCTGGTAACATTTCGGCAATCTGGAAGGGCTTTAAGGAGCTTTATGAGGCCGGATTTATAGACAAGCTACCAAGAATGATTGGTATTCAGGCTGAGGGGGCATCCCCTCTGGCTAAAGCTTGGAAGGAGAGAAGAGAGTTCAAACCTGAGGAGAAGCCCGAAACTGTAGCAACAGCCATAAGGATTGGAAATCCAGCAAATTGGAAAAAAGCATGGAAAGCTGTTGAAGAATCAGGCGGATCGCTTGAAAGCGTGAGTGATGAGGAGATTCTAAAGGCTCAAAAACTGCTCGCATCAAAAGAGGGAATTTTTGTCGAGCCAGCATCGGCATCTTCTTTGGCAGGTCTAATTAAGCTGAAAGAACTTAGCTTGATTGAACCAGATGAGAGTTATGTTTTAATTACAACAGGACATGGGCTGAAAGACCCAAATATAATTATTGAGAACTTTAAGCTTCCAGAACCGATAGAGCCGAGTTTGGAAGCGTTTAAGGAGGTTCTCTGATGGAGGTTGCAATTTTAGGTGCTACAGGTTTAGTTGGGCAGACGTTTGTAAGGCTCTTAGAAAATCACCCCTGGTTTAAAATTGAAAGGTTAGTTGCTTCGGAAAGGTCTAAAGGAAAGAAATACAGAGAGATTGCAGAATGGGTCAGTGATGATATTGGGGACATAGAGGTAGGGAGCTTAGAGGATTTCTTGGAGAATCCAGACGTGGACTTAGTTTTTTCAGCTCTCCCTTCTTCAATAGCCGGTAAGGTGGAGGAAAAGCTTGCCGAGAAAATCCCCGTGTTCAGTAACGCTTCATCCCATAGATATGAAGACGATGTACCCATTTTAGTCCCAGAAGTCAATGGTGAACAATTGAAGCTTATCGAATTTCAACAAGAGCAAAGAGGGTGGGAGGGGTTTATAGTTACAAATCCAAACTGTTCCACAGCCATTCTGGTGCTTTCGCTGAAAGTTCTTTCAGAATTCGGACTCAAAAATCTCAACGTTGCAACTATGCAGGCAATAAGTGGAGCGGGATTTAGAGGTCTATCAGCTCTACAGATTTTTGACAACGTAATCCCTTACATTGAAAAAGAGGAGTGGAAAATCGAGAACGAATCAAAGAAAATCCTTGGCTTTGACTTTGAGATATCAGCCATTACAACAAGGGTTCCAGTGTCCCATGGACACACAGAGGCAGTCTTTGTTGAACTTGATGAAGACATCAGTGTTGAAGAACTTAGGAAAGCTTTTGAATCCTTTGATCCATTGAAAAAGCTTAAGCTTCCTTCATATGCAAAGCCAATTGTCTATAGGAAAATTCCCCAGCCAAAGCTTCATAGGGAATTAGGCAATGGAATGACAGTCACAGTTGGGAGATTAGAAAAAATCGGAGAGAGAAAGTTCAAATACATCACTTTAGGACATAATCTTATTAGAGGAGCCGCTGGGGGTTCAATTCTAAATGCAGAGTTAGCCGCCAAATTGTCTTTAGACTTTTTATGAGTTTTAAGATACTGTCAGGAGTTAGACGGCCCGCCAGGCGCTCTCTATCCTGACAGTATGAGTTTTAACTTCGAAGAGTTGTGTTTAACAAGCCTTTGAGAAACTATACAACCAGCATTAACCTTAAAAGAAGAACTCTGGAAGTCTGATTCTAATTTATCTAAAGTTTTTATGAGTTCTAACCTCAAACGGGAAAAAAGCTTTTATATCCTCAATGTTAGTAATTTTTAAAAAGAGTTTTTGCCAGTGGAGGCGATACAGTATGATGTGGGGATTTAAATTAGAATTCAAACAGAATTTACGAACAAAAAAATTTTGGCTTATAATAGTAATAATGGCAGTGTTATATATCCCATCATTCTACTTCATGAAGTCATTTTTCTTACAATCTGGAGAGCATATTACAAATGAAGCTGCTATGAGTATGCTAATAAACTCAATAACCGGAATGACAAGCTTCTTCGTTGCAATTTTGGCCCTTTTAATCGGTGCCACTGCAATAAACAGCGAGATTGAAAAGGGAACCCTCAGGATAGCCATGAGCAAACCAATAAAAAGACTTCACTACATTGGTGGAAAGTTTCTTGCTCACTGTTTAGTTCTATTGATAGCCCTGTTATTCTCCACAATAGTTAGCCTCTTGGGCATATTATATCTTGGTGGCTCATTCACAACACAACTCGTAGTCGATGTATTCCTCCTAAATATGCTGCTACTTCTTGCAATGATTCAACTTGTGGCATTAGGCTACATCATATCAACTGTCATAAAATCCTCAAACACAGCTTTAGGTTTAGCCATAATTCTGATGTTTGTGATATTTATGATAGTGCCAAGTATAGTAAACTTTTTAGCAATCAAAAATACAGCCAACAGCCCCAATGCAAATATAGAAGAAATGCAGAAGCTTCAGAAAGAATACACAACCAAATATCTATTTTATGACCCGATTTCTCAAGTTAAGGTAATAACTGAAGATGTGTCAACAACCCTCTCAAAAAACCCCCGAGATATATTAAACGTTAGATATAACGGGGTAGCGTATGCCATTCGTAATAACCTCACGAACTTTGCTCACATAATATGGCTCACCATATTATATCTATCTATTGGATTCTATCGCTTTGTTAAAATGGATCTAAGGTGATAGCAATGATACTAAGGATAGAGGGGCTTGTTAAAAATTATGGTGATGTAAGGGCTCTCGATGGTCTCAACCTTGAGGTTAAGCAGGGACAGGTTTATGGATTTCTTGGACCCAACGGTGCAGGAAAGAGCACGACAATCCTAGGTACTGTAGGCTTAATCTTCCCTCAGAAAGGTAGGATAGAGCTTTTTGGGACAGAAGTTTTCAACGAAGGGAAATATGATGAGAATACTTTAGTAGAAGCCAAAAAGAAGATTGGGTACATGCCTGAACATGCTACTTTATGGGATTTTCTGACACCTGTACAAACACTCGATATAATCGGAGAAGCATTTAAGATCCCAAAAGCAGAACGATCAAAAAAAATCGAAGAAGTTTTAAAATTAGTTGGACTTTGGGAAGTAAAAAACAAAAAAGTAGGGAACTTTTCAAAAGGCATGAAACAGAGGCTTTTACTGGCACAATCCTTGATAAATGATCCAGATTTCCTAATTCTTGATGAACCCATGACTGGACTTGACCCATCAGGAATCGCAGAGTTCAAGAACGTTATTAGAGATCTGAATAAAGAGGGGAAGACAGTATTCTTTTCATCTCATATACTGGCCCATGTAGAGGAGATATGTGATACTGTTGGCGTTATTGTAAAGGGGAAAATCCGATTGGAGGGCAATCTTGAGACAATAAAACGGGAATTTCTTCAAAAAGCTGGATACACAATAATCCTTGAAACAACCAGAAAAGTCTCATTTGAAGATGCTGAATGGAAAGTAACGCCATTAGGAGAGAAAAAATATAGGATTGTGACCTCTCATGACATCAGAGAGGAACTTCATGATTTCGTAGCATCCCAAGGAGCAAAGATACTGACAATGCAAGTTAAAGAACCAACTTTAGAGGAAATTTTCATCCAAATGGTGGAGTAAGGGCTAAATCCTTGCCTTTTCAAATTCTTCTTTCCCATCCAATGGTTTTGTTGCATCTATTCCCCACTTAGCAGTTAAGCTCTTCTTCGCTGAGGGATCAAGTGAAGAACCCCTTGCATTTGGGATTATCACTAAGTCCTTATCTGCTTGAAACCTCGTCGCTATGGCCCACTCCACTTCCCTGTCATCATATATGTTGACATCTTCGTCAACAACCACAACGTGCTTCAGCGAGGGATGTCCCGAAAATGCAGCTAAAATTGCATTTTTACCGTCTCCATCATGCTGCTTTGTGATTGAAACAACAGCATGAAGCCACATGCAACCACCTTCTGTTAATCTAACTCCATGAACCTTTGGAACAACCCGTTTAACACTGGCATAAATTTGAGGCTCTTTGGGCAATCCCATAAGCATGTAGTGTTCATATCCCCCTGGCAGAAGAGCATGGAAAATGGGATTGTCAACATGGTGCATTTTTTCGAATATCATCAGTGGCTGTTTTCTGACATAATCATAAGTGCCAGTTATATCAACAAAAGGCCCTTCCTCAGTAAGCTCCGGTAAAATTTTAGCCTCAAAGACAAACTCTGTCTCTATGGGTACTGGAATCCCATTAACCTTCACGACCTCCAGTGGCTTTCCAAAGACTTTTTCGCTCAAAGCAGATGCTATCTCAAGCTCGCTGACACCATAAGCAACGCTTGTAGCTCCCGCTAAAAGCAAATATATTGGATTTCCTACTATAACCCTAACATCCAGCTCTTCTCCTTTCTCTGCTTTATCTTTCCACATTGAGTAGAGATGTCTGGGAACAAGCCGTATTGCAGCCTGCTTTTTATCAATAACCATCATCCTGTGGAAAGATAAATTAACAAAACCCTCCTCATCTTTAGCTATCACCATTGCTGATGTGAAATACTGACCTCCATCCTTTGGGAAATATCTAGGAATAGGAAGCTCCAGTAGTGAGAAATCTTTAGTCGAGTTCTTTAGAAAGGCAGCACTTTTCACTATTTTATATGGTCGTGGATGCTCCATGCTACTAGCTAAAACATGAACAATCTCTTCCTTCCTTATTCCCAAATACTTGCCGATTCTATCACGAGTACTCCAGAGATTACCCACAACCTGCCAGCCATCCACATCCTCAAAAAGGACGGGCTGATCCCTGTATCTCATCAAGTATCTTGTTATCTCAAGCTCTTTTCTCACGGATTTGTCAATTATAATCACATCGTCCCCAAAACCCTCAATGATTTCCCTGAGCATAACATCACCATAGAGAATACTCCACGACCTTTTTAGCATTTTGTATTTTTTGATCTATTGAATAAACAAAGTGGGATACTGTCAGGAGTTAGACAGCCCGCCAGACTCTCCCCAGGTTATCCTGACAGTATCAAAGTGGGCATCAAAAAACCTATAAAGGAACTTTTCTAAATCTTCAATTTGATTGCCAATGGGAATGATAAAACTCCATATCCCCAAAGGCTCTGCAAAGGTATTTATCGAAAAAGCTGATCCAAAAGTATATTTTCAGATATATAATCTCCTCAGCTATAAAAAGGATTACGGGAAATGGGAAAAACCTGAGAGTTTGTACGACCCATATGAGAAGAGTTTTCCAGTAGGTCTTCTCCCCAGGGTAAAGACTTTTTTAAATTGCAAGGGATACAGAGTTAGGATAATAGACGAAAGAGAGCTATCTGGGATAATTTTAAATTCAGAATGGAATCCTAAATATGAGCTTAGAAAATATCAAAAGAAGGCTGTTAAAAAAGCTGTAAGATCCAAAATGGGTGTTCTGGCACTACCTGTAGGCAGTGGAAAGACAATTGTCGGTCTTAGAATAATCCACGAGCTCAATCTTTCAGCCATGATAGTTGTCCATACAAAAGAACTCCTCTATCAATGGGCAGAGAAAGTCGAAGAAATTCTGCATGTAGAGGCTGGAATCGTTGGTGATAATAAATGGAATGAAAAACCTGTTACGATAGCAATGATACAAACCCTTCTCTCAAGAGGTGTTGACAAACTAGGCCTTAAATACGCCATTGTACTTTTTGATGAATGTCATAGAACATCAGCTGCGGAAAAATTCTATAAGTTAGGAATGTCACTACCTCAAATTTATCGTTTTGGCCTTTCTGCAACCCCATGGAGGAGAATTAGAGGGGAAGAAATAAAGATTGAAGCCGTTGTTGGACCGATTTTATATGAAGTTAAAGCAGAGGATTTAATAAAAGAAGGCTTTCTGGCAAAGCCAAAGTTTGATATCATAAAATACAAATCTAAAATGCCATCATTCAGTGAACGCTATAAAGAGCTTTACGAAGACATGATAATGAATAATGATGAACGCAATAAAGCAATAGTGGAAAGAGCTGTTGATCTTGCAAAGAAAGGTCACAGGGTTCTTATTGATGTAAAAAGGATAGAACATGGCAAAATTCTGGTGGAGATGCTTCGTGAAAAAGGTGTAAACGCTGAATTTTTAAGTTCACAGAGTTCAGACAGATGGGAAATCCTAGAGAAATTCAAAAATGGAGAAATTAACATTCTGGTTTCTACACTTTTAAAAGAAGGTGTGGATATACCAGAAATATCAACAATAATCCTTGCAGGTGGAGGAAAGAGTGATATAATGACAATTCAAACAATAGGAAGAGCATTAAGGCCTAAAAGCAGAATGAAAGCTATTATTGTGGATATACAAGATGATGATCCTTTACTCTTTACACACTTTATCGAACGGCAAAAAGCCCTCAAACAATATTATGGTAGCTTCTATGACAAAGGCATGAAATCAAAGGCTCCGATAAAAGTCCCTGAAGAAGGTTGCACGAACAATAGCTCTTGAGAATCTCTCAAAGAACTCTTTTTTTGCCTTCTCCACTGAATACTCATCAATTTTAAATTTTACATTTTCATATTTTATTTCCCAGAGCACCAGATTCTCCGCAGGAGCTGGAGGAATCTTTCTTTCGGTCGTTACCTCCAACATGTTCTTTATATCATCCTTCCCGAGGAGTCCAAGGCCACACAGTTTCAAAGCCATCACCATCCGCCTGACCATTTCCCATAAAAAGCTCTCCCCTGAGACTTCAATTACGAGTATGTCCTCTTGCTTTAAAATTTCCAGATGTGTTATCCGTCTCACGGGATTTTTCCCCTTCTCAAGACGAGCAAAATTTGAAAAATTGTGTTTTCCCAGAAAGAGGCGTCCACAATCTTTCATGGCGTTAAAATCAAATCCTTCATCAGGAAGATAATACCTGTAAGTTTTGCCCTCCGCATGAAATCTGGGGTGAAAATCCTCAGGAACTTCAGCTATACCAAGAACCCACATATCATAGAGATGGTGATTCAATATTCTTGGCTGGATCAGCTTAAGATTTGTAGTGTTGAATGCAACAACATTGAAAAATGCTGAAACACCTCTATCTATTCTGGAAGCGCCTTGAAATTGAGCCTCTCTGGGACTTCCGATTATCCCCAGCTTGTTGAGGGCATTTATCAGCTCACCTTCAACCGTCTTTACATCAGGTTGTCGCTGAAAGCCGTAGAATTTACTTCCATCATAGGCTATCCTCAAGGCAACCCTCATTTCTTACTCACAAATGATGATGTGCATGTGGTTACTATAAAAGATTTTGGACTTTATAGACACCTGTTTGGATAACCGATGGAGATGCTTTATAATAACTATTAAACGGACTCTACCCTGGTTCCCGTCATGTCGTTGGTTGTGCTTGTTAAACGCCTGTATGAGCAACCACTTGGCATTTACAAGCATCCAAACCATTTTTTAATGATGAGAACTAGGGTGGACTCTCTAACTTATCTTGTAGAATACTCTCAGACAACATGCCTGGAATCTGTTACCAAGCAGCATCCCTCTGCTAACTGTGTTACAGACAAGTTGTATATTGTGCTTGTTGAACACCTACGCATGAAGTTCCACAAAATCTAAACAACTTTAATTTTGACAGGGTTACAATTATCTAACAGTGATGAATAAAATTAATTTAATGCTCTTGAAAACTCAAAGCATACTGTTAGGATAACCTGTGAAAGCACCTGATAGTAAATCCGGTATGTGGGCTGTTATCCCGACAGTATCACTCAAAGCATTCAATTTTGTATATTGAACCTCCGTAGGTAACATAGAAATATTGCCATCTTTATCTATGTAAAAGTTTATAAATATAAAGGAAAAATGTTCAGTTTCTTTAAAATCTACCTGAATTTTTTTGAAACTTTGACAAGAACAACAAGATAAACTTTAAATATACACATGGGAATGAATATGTGGAGGTGAAAACTATGGATAATAGCTGTATAAATGATAAAGAAGTATTGAGTGCTATTGAAAACTTTGAAATAATGCTAACTCAACTAATCAAAAGGTTAAAAATTAAAAAACCCTGTTACTACTGACGCTTAATTTGTCCTCTCTTCTCCCTTACTATCTCCCCTAAATAAGCAAATCCATATAACGCTATGATTGAACTTATTGTAACACCCATTATGTCAGTTATCGTTAGCCTGAATCTATACAAAGTAAGACCTAGAACTCCAGTAGCTATCAGAACAAGTAGCATAAGCACTTTTATCCAGAATTCTTGAAGATAATCAACTATACCAAAGAGAAGAAGTATAATTATCTCGAAATATACGTATGCATCCCTCAGTCCTCTTGTCTTCCAATTAGCTATTGTTAGTGCTATCATGAGAATTATTATAATAAGTCGTCCCCATTCTTTATGCTCTGTCATTAACTTAGGAAGGTAAGAACCTAAAAGAAATGCAATGGCTATCAGAAATATTAGGCCTATATCCATAGACACCACCAAGGATTAGAGAGAAGGCCTGTAAAAAGGCCTGAGGAAGATTTCAAATACTGCTACCGGCATTTCAACTCCCCAGTTTTCCAGAACTTGAGGGTGAATTTCTCCTATTATTCCAACTTCAATGTTTCCAACGAGTATCTTCCCAGCTCTTCCTGGAATAAATGAACTGTGTTCAATTTCTTCAATGCGATACTGTGCTCCAAGATGCCGCATCACACTGTCAAGTATCTCCTTAGCTTCGGTAAAGGTAACCCTCGGATGAGCAATAGCAACAGCTAATTTGCTTTCACTGATAGTCTTTGTCTCCCTACTTTCATCTATCAACGTTGCTCTGCCAACTTCAAATATCCTCTGAGGGTACTCCTCATGGGTGTTCAGACTTAGGAACTCCATTAAACTTGGAGTGATCCATTTGCGCAGGGCGCTCCATTTGGGACTTATGGGGTTTTCAATTTCAACAAGATCCCCATAAGGAAGGTTCATTTTGGTAAACTGAGCCTCTTTATTCGTTAGATTAAATGTCATGACCTCCTGGAGCCCAAAACCAATCATAAGTTCCCTAACAGCGTTTTCAAAATCGATGAATTCATCTCCTTTTCCTTGGACAACAAGCTCGGGCTCTTCAGGCTCTATCTCATTGTAGCCGTATGCAATGAGAACATCTTCGAGAATATCTCTGGGATGCATTATATCATCTCTGAACGCTGGATATCTCACCTTGGCCTTTCCATCAACAAGCTTAACTTCATAGAACATTTTCTCAAGGAGCTCCTTAATCTCCTCATCACTCAACTCCACACCCGCAAGCTTTTTGATGTATTCAAGCTCTACTTCAAAGCTTTTTGGTGTTAAATCAGGTGTCTGAATCTCAAAATCTTTGTAAACTACTTTAACGCTCTTTATCTTTCCTCCACGCTCTGCAAGGGCTGTGACAACAACATTCAAAGCCAGCATTATCTTTTTCAAATCCCAGCCGGTGACGTCAACAAACACGTTTCTGGTTTTCTCTGTAACTCTGCCAGTAAGTTCAGAGTTGATCACAGGGGGCATTGAGAGCACATTGCCCTCAGAATCAACGAGAAGTGGATAGTAAGATTTATCCCGGATTAAGTGACCATATTCTCTACCTTTTTCATGCTTCTCAAGGATTTCCTCCAGAGTTAGCTCCTCCTTAAATCCAAGGGGGATGAACTTCTCATCCTTATTGGCGGCTCTGTAGTATATAGGTGGCCTTACCTTATCAAAGTCGAATATTCCTATCGCGACCTCTCGCCTTCTCCTTCCAAATGTTAGGGCAACCTTTTCTTGGAGATTAATCATCTGCTTAAGAGCTTCTTCATCAAAAGTCAAACCCTCAACAATCGCATAAACACCATAGGGTCTTATATCAGAAAGCCTCTCATCCACATAGACCTCAACGCCACTTTCCTCAACCTCATATTTTGGAAGACCTCGGGCTTTTCCAAGAGCCCACTTTATCTGTCTCGCTATACCCTCCGCACTCCAGAGGTCTGGTCTGTTGGTATCTTTAGAGTCAGCCTTGAAATAAACCTTCCCATCCTCCTCCCAAACATCATCCAGCTCACATTTAGCGTAGAGGAATAGATCTTCCCATTCCTCAACAGTGAAGGACTCTCCAACGAGTCTTTCCAGATCATCCTTGGATACATCAAACTTCGGCATTTATACCACCTCACCAGATTATCTTAGCTTCCCTGAGCCATTTCAGATCGTAGCTGAACAGATACCGGATATCATCAATTCCAAGTTTAAACATAGCTAGACGATCTATTCCAATTCCCCACGCTATCACAGGTACATCTACGCCCAATGCCTTTGTCATTTCCTCACGGAAGACTCCAGCACCTCCAAATTCAACCCAGCCCAGCTCCTCATGATAGGCACTCATCTGGACACTGGGTTCTGTAAATGGATAATAGTCAGGTAAAAACTTGACTTTCTTTGCTCCCGCTATTTCAACTGCAAAGCGCTTGAGTATCCCAAGCAAGTGTTTAAAGGTTAGATTTTCTCCCACGACAAACCCATCAACCTGATTGAACTCAATGAGATGAGTTCTATCAAGTACGTCAGGTCTGAAGACTCTCTGTATTGTGAAGTATTTTCCCGGAATCTGAACTCCTTTAGCAAGTTGCCTTCCACTCAGTGCAGTACCGTGAGCCCTTGGCATGAGCAACATCGCTCTCTCTGGACTCCATATATATCCCCAGCCTCTTGAACCTGTGATCCATCCATTTTCATGGGATGCCTTAACCCTCTCAACAAGCTCCTTTTCGGGTAGATAACCCATCTTTGGATACTTAAGCTGGTATGTATCAGTCCATTCTCTTGCAGGATGATTCTGAGGCTGAAATAGAGCGTCAAAATTCCAAAACTGAGTTTCTATGAGACTATCTACACTCATCTCTATAAAGCCCATCTCTATAAGCTTCCGCCTAATTTTATCAAGAAATGCCCTATAAGGCTGCTTTTTGCCAGGATAAATTTTCCTAACAGGAGCTTCAATGTTGAAGCGTTTGAATTCAACTTCTTTCCACTTTCCAGATTTTATAAGCTCTGGTGTCAGGAATGAGACCTCTTCTTTTATTTCCAAACCTTTTTCAGCGATTTTAAGGCCTTCATCAGTTATTTCAACCTCTCTCTCAGTTTTGCTTTCCTCTTCTGCAATCTTCCTTCTCTTAAGTTCCTTGATAGACACGAGCTTTGAAATTTTACCTGCCTCAACTTCTCCTTTTTTGACCAGAATCTTCAATGCGGCATCAATCGGCCTCTCCCCAGCTTTTATGCCTTTATCGGTTATCTCCAAAACCAACTTCCCACCTTCCTTTTTGACAGACGCCCATCCTTCTTTTCTCAGTATCCCCACTATGGGTTTGAGCTCGTCTTCGTTCAGAACATCCTTCAGATCATCTAGTGTAACCTTCTTTTTTTCCCTGAGAACCATTAGAGCCCTTCTTTCGGGAAGTCCAATTTCAGCATACCTTCTACCAGTTTCCGTTAGTTTTACAATCTTTTTCTGTTTTTCATGAAGCTTTGCAAGTCCCTTACTCTGAAGCCAGAGAACAGCCCTCATAACGGCAACCTGATCTAGGCCTGTCTCTTTAACTAACTCTTCAAATTTTATCTTCTTCAAATCTTTGAGTTTGATGAGAGTTACCTTTTCTTGATAGCTCAACTCCATAAAGTCACCTCCCGAGTTGGATAAGGATAGAAGCAGGAGTTACTTAAAAATTGCGGTTAAAAAGATGGAAAGAGATCAAGTTCTATTAGGGAAGAATACAACCTTTCCTGTCTTGCCAGCTCTCATCAGTTCAAAAGCTTCCTCAAATTTATCGAAGCCTTTATATCTATGGGTCAAGACTGGTTCGAGATTCAACTTTCCACTCTGAATGAGCCTTGAGACCGTATACCATGTATTCCACAGATGCCTTCCTGTAATACCGTAGACTGTGAGCGATTTGAAGATTATTAGGTTGTTAAAGTCAAGAGTTACATCTCTTGGGAAAAGTCCAAGCAAAGAAACCCTTCCACCTGGAGTAACAGCTTGGAGGCCCTGCTCAAGGGCTTTTGGAGCCCCGCTAAACTCAAGGAATACATCGACACCGTTACCATCAGTTATATCCTTCACTTCTTTAACCACATCCTCTTCAAAAGGATTGATGACATAATCTGCACCAACTTCTTTAGCCAG